>JBGPGZ010000006.1:0-24806 GCA_041484175.1 Cyclobacteriaceae bacterium
CTTACGATATTCCGTTCCTTAGGTAATTTTGTGTGCGGATTGATAATTCTCTACCGATATTTCGTTCCTACGGAACTATGGTGAGCGGGTTGATTAAATTTTTTACCGATATTCCGTTCCAGCGGAACTCTGTGAACTGGTTGATAATTTTCCACCGATATTTTGTTCCTACCGAACTTGGATATGGTTGATTCTGTCAACCAATATTTGGCCGCCAATGGAACAAAGGGCCGTAGGGATGAGATATCTGTAGTAGTGACCCTCACGTTTTTGATAATCGTGGTCACTTTAGGGACGAAATATCGGTAAACAAAGAATAACAACATATCAAGTCCCAATAGGGACGGAATATATGAAAAACGAGTGCCAATACATTCACGCGAATTCGTTGGGAGTTGAATCCATATTTCGTTCCTACGGAACTTTGGTGAGAGGTCGGATGATTTCTTACCAATATCCCGTTCCTACGGAACTCTGATGAACCCGCCATGGTAATGTCAGCAATTTATTTTTTCGGGAAGTGTATGCACACATCCGGATGCATGGAATAGAGGCGATATTGTTTGCCATCATTGACCAAAATGGGACTTGATTTATTTTCGCGCAAGACCGGATTCTTTCTGTATTTTTTCCAATGGATCAAATCTTGTGACATCGCCACACAGCTGGTCCACTCATGCCAATCCTTAAACTCCGTTGCATGATAGTAAGCATAATATATCCCCTTGTATTTAATGACCTGATCGAAGGCAACCCCATATTGATCATATATTTCCGGGCCCGGTCGAAGGACGGGCTCATCCTGAACATTCGTCCAAACGTTGCGATCGATGGAGGAGGCCAGCCAGATTCCCAGGTCACCCCGTTCGTAAAAAAGATACCAGACGCCCTCCAGCCACACGGTAGGCGTTCCGTAAGCGCCCTTGCTAAGCGGCTTCCCGTTCGTGTACCGTATGTCTATGGGGCCATGCTCTTTCCAATGGATGCGGTCGATGGATGTGAGCATATGGGCAGTGTCACCCCGGCCTTCTGCAAACATATAATACGTCTTTTCAGATTTAACGACCGTCATGTCTTCAACCCACCCGGAATCAAAAATGGGATTATCCTTATATCGCGTCCACTTCAATCCATCCGAAGAAGTAGCATACCCCAGGTGCATCTCTTTGCCGAGTTCGCGGTAGCCGGTATACCACAGGTGATACAGGCCGTCTTCTCTAATAATGCAGCCTCTTTCGCGGATCATCTGATCCCAGGTGTTTGCTCCAGTACCCTTAAAAACGGGATTTTTTTCATAGGACGTAAAATCAGTCATCTCCGCAGGATAGGAGGTTGTATCGATTTCAGAGCCAACGTTTTCGGTGCTGGTTGTTCGCTTTGTGCATCCCGGAACGAGAAGCCAAATAGCGATGATCAATAGAATGCGTCGCATGGGTGGATAATTTGGGTAAACTCGTTGTGCATTCCCACTTGTTGAAAGTAAGAACTTTATTTGACACACAGTACACCATTTTTTTTGCGCGGCAAAAAAAAATTAACCCTAACGAAAACTTAACCTTAATGCGGACCGTTGTTAAAGTAGGTTACTCTTTCGGTCTTTGTTGATACGCGTTGCGACGACAGCGGCATAACCAAAAAACGACCATTTTCTTATATTGCTCGATATGAAAACAGAAGAGATTTTGAGGCTTCTCAAGGCGCTGTCCTTTGCTGCGGATAAACATCGCTTTCAAAAGCGAAAGGATGCCGCCGGCACACCCTATATCAATCACCCCATCAATGTGGCACTGATGCTGATGGAAGTCGGCAAAGAAACGGATGCCGATTTGCTCGTGGCCGCAATGTTGCACGACACGATCGAAGACACGGAGACATCACCGGAAGAAATAAGAGCATTGTTCGGTCAAGAGGTACTCGATATCGTACTGGAAGTAACCGATGATAAAAGCCTGCCAAAGGAGGAACGAAAAAAGTTGCAAGTGACGCATGCTTCGCATAAGTCAGCGGCGGCAAAGAAATTAAAGCTGGCGGATAAAATCTGCAACATTGCCGATATTTTACACCACCCGCCAAGCGGTTGGTCTACGGAGCGCAAACTCCAGTATCTCTCCTGGGCTGGGGAGGTGTTGGTTGGCTTGAAAGACGCCAACCCATTATTGGAAAATCATATGAAGGAAATGCTTCGCAAGGGGAAAGAGTTTTTTAAAACTTACGAAAATTTACATGCATGAGCCAGGATAGCTCAATGACCCTTTACTATTTTGAAAGCGATGCGATCAAAATATCCATCGACGCGAGGTTTGAGGGTGATGCCCTGATTATTGATGGGTATGATATTGGTAAACAGGTGGAGGCGTATTGGGGTGATTCGGATTATGAATACATCGTCACCATTCCTGCAGAAAGCGTAAAGCAACTATATCCGTTATTGAACATCGTGCTGGATGACAGGCAAGGTCTGTTGCAAGAACTTGCCAAACGGTATCATACCAATTCGTGCTATTCCGATATCCGGAAACTGCTCGACGACCACAAGATCAACTATGAGGGATTTACGTGGGTATGAAGAATCTTTAATGATCATAATTCTCAAATCGCGCATCATCATTTCCATGCCGGTCCCCTTCCTATGTAAGTGTCATCCCGGGCACCGACCCGGGATCCCGCGGAAAGCCAAGAGGAGGAGAATCTATGAAATGCTTGTGTGCGGCCGCCACGGGGTACCGGGTCAAACATCGCTCATCTATAATCGGTTATCTCGTGCCTGCCCGGTATGACATTCCATTTTTTCGTTTTGTGTAGCTCAAGGAATTTACTGAAAGAGCGAAAGCTGCACTTGTTGCTGCGTTGGTGATTTGACCGACTCTGCGACAAAACCGGGTAAACTTCTGATGTGATATAGTCGCGTTTCTCTATAACGTGATGCAATAATGATCTCTGTGTTGCCGGCAATCCTGGTGAATAGTTCTTTGACGATCTTTGGCGAATTGTTATGCTTCGACAAGTGCGACAAAAAAAGATGACTCATAAACGACGGTCTGTGACGGAGGAACAATTCAACAGCCTGTTTGTTGGACAAATGCCCCTTGCCATCGCGGATGCGATTCTTTAAAAAGAGGGGATACTTGCCGGTGTCCAGCAATTCCTCGTCATAGTTGGCCTCCAAAAAGGCAGCATGACATTGCTCAAAATGTTTTATAACATCTTCACAAGCAAGGCCAATGTCGGTGAAGATGCCAACCTTGACGGATGGACTGGCCACGATAAAACTGTGTGGATCGCAGGCGTCGTGAAGTTTTGGAAAAGCGGTAATGGAAAGATTGCCAATGTGGGTGGGCTCGTAAGGCCGGAATGAGGTAACCAGGCTTTCCTTCAACCTTAGATTTCCGTTTACTAAAGTACTTCCTGTAATGTAAACGGGAAGCTGGTATTTTTTTGAAAGTGAAGGGACACCGTAAATGTGATCGGAGTGTTCATGGGTCACAAAAATTGCTTTTACCTTCTTCAAGGACAAACCCAACCGTCTCATCCTCCTTTCCGTTTCCCGGCATGATAGACCGCCGTCGACAAGAATAGCATCATCCTCATTAGCGAGATAGTAACAATTACCGTTGCTGCCTGAATTGAGGGAGGAGATGAATAACGACATATTAGGCGAAGGTAAAGGAAATCTTCCAGCTAGAAATAGTCATTGGTCATTAGTCATTAGTAATTGGTAGATGCATTGTCACCGACAAATCGGGTTGGGCCTTGAGATTGGTGGAATGAGATTTGTTAGTACGCAATTGTTCTTGACCCAATCCACTAATGACCACAAATAAATTACCAATTACCAATTACCAATTACCAATGACTAATGACCTGCATTTCTCTGAGGTTCCTCTCCCAGATCATGAACTTCTTGATTTCCTCCGCAGTAGCCCCATAAACCCACGCGAGGACTGCCAGGTCATCTGTCAGGCCAAGAATGGGCAACACATCGGGGACCAAATCAAGGGGGTTTAGAAAATAGAGAAGACCAGCTAAAACCGTCAACAGGGTTCTCCAGGGAATATGATAGTGACCTTGTGCATAGGCGCGCACCATCCGGCCAAGCGTGTAGACCTGTTCTCGTAAGGCCGAGGCGTTGTATTTTGCCCAGTCAGTCTGCCGAAACTTCAAGGCTAATTTTGCCAATACTTGCAAAATACGTCCAGGTTTGCCGGCCAGGCCTGCCGCGCGCTCCATAGCGATATTGAAAAAATGATTTTTCATATTGGTTGTAAAACGACGGGAGCATACCGAAAGGTTCCCTCACCCCGTCCTGCAGGAAGGAGTGAGGTAAAAAAATCTATATTTATGACGTTAACCCGTTCTGGGGGTGGGTAAAAATGAAAATATTAAATCCGATTCTTCTCGCGATTGTGGTCTGCAGTCTATGCGAGGCACAAACAAAAGCTCCTCGATTCAGGGCTTTGGTGTTGGCCGAAAACGGCGGCCACCATATTCTTTTTACCAAGGCGGTAAAACCCTGGCTTGATAAACTCGCCGCCGATAGCAGTTTTTCGGTTGACTACCTGGAAAGCCCCGCCGGTATTGATAACGTTTTTTTGAAACAATATCAACTCTTTATACAATTGGATTATCCACCCTACGGCTGGGGAGAAAAGGCAGAGGCGGCTTTTCAGCATTACATTGAACAAGGCAAGGGAGGTTGGATTGGATTTCACCATGCAACATTGTTGGGTGAGTTTGATGGATTTCCAATGTGGCAATGGTTTTCCACCTTTATGGGCGATATCCGCTACACGAATTATATTTCCACGTTTGTGGCAGCAAATGTAAAGGTTGAAGATATTCATCATCCGTGTATGAAGAATGTCCCTTCCTTATTTCTTATAGAAAAAGAAGAATGGTACACCTATTCCAAAAGCCCGCGCGCCCGGGTGCAAGTCATTGCCAGTGCAGATGAATCGTCTTACACGCCTCCTACTAAGATCAAAATGGGAGATCATCCGGTGGTCTGGACAAACAAGGACTATGCTGCCCGGAACCTTTACATTTTCATGGGGCACTCACCCGATTTGTTAAAGAATCAGGCCTATACAACGCTTTTTCGGAATGCGATATTCTGGGCTGCCGACAGGTAATGAGGATAAGTGAATCCTCCTGTTCGTGATCACCGTATAAAGCGGTCGAAAACCCCTGGTATGATTTCTATTTTCTTTTTACCTGCTCATTCGCTAACTTTTACTCGATTAGTATTCGCCACTTCCTTCGGTATTTTACGAAACGAATCGCCAATCACCTAAATACCGAATTATTTACTGCAAATCAACTTATAACATAACATTCAAAAAAATGACACCCAATAAAAAAGTATCTCGACGCGAATTCCTGGGATCAGCCACAGTGGCTTCATTGGCATTCACTATTGTACCACGACATGTGATGGGGGGACCGGGCTTTGTGGCGCCCAGTGACAAGATCACATTGGGTTATATCGGTTGCGGAACGCAAGGACTAAGGGAGATGACTGAATTGATCGCCAATCCTCAACTTCAGTTTGTTGCCGTATGTGACCCCAACAAGATGAGCACGAATTACGTAGACTGGTCGCTGCATGGGATTCGTGACGATATCCGCAAGGCACTGGGAGATTCTTCCTGGGGCGAAGGGCTGGATGGCATCCCGGGAGGGCGGGATGTGGGAAAGGAATTTATTGAAAAGTATTATGCCAAAGACAAAGCCTCAAATTACAAAGGCTGTGCCTCCTATGCCGACTTTCGCGAGCTGCTTGAAAAGGAAAAAGACCTTGACGCCGTGAAGATCATGACACCCGATCATCTTCATGGCACCGTTTCTATTGCCGCTATGAAAAAGGGAAAACATGTTGTCATCCATAAGCCCATCGCCAACCGCATGTATGAAGTGCGGCTTACCATCGACACCGCCAGAAAGACGGGCGTGAGCACGCATTTGCTGGCCTGGAGCCACCGCACTGGAACGGAAGTTGTAAAGAAATGGATCCAGGATGGTGCCATCGGTACATTGAAAGAAATACACAACTGGTCGAACAGACCCGTGTGGCCGCAATGGACATCCAATCCTGCCGAAACCCCACCCGTTCCAAAAGACTTTGACTGGGATTTGTGGCTCGGGCCTGTACCGGATCGTCCATACCATCCTAATTACACCAACGCGGTCTTCCGCGGCTGGTATGATTTCGGAGGCGGAAGCATTGCCGACATGGGGCATTACAGCCTATGGCCGCTCTTCCTTACGCTGGGAATCAATACAGCTCCGCTCAGCGCTCTGGCCTACGGCACCACTACAAGCCAGGTAACCGATCACGTAAGCCATGGTGTGACCAATGATGTAGCTTTTCCGCATTCGTGCATTGTCAGGTTTAAGTTTCCAAAACAGGATACCCTGCCACCGTTTGAACTTTTCTGGTATGACGGCGGCATGAGACCAGTGACTCCGGATGAATTGGACTCCGATGGAAAGGAGTTGCCCCGCGAAGGGATGATGTTTGTTGGTGACAAAGGAAAGATATTGGCGGGATTCCGCTGTGAAAAACCGGCGCTCATACCCGAAACCACAATGAAGAGTTATATGCAGGGTAAAGACATTATGCCGGAAGCAACAGAACGCGGAAATGACGTTTGGATCGAGGCATTCAAAAACAAAAAACAATCTCCGGGCAGCTTTTTGTATGCCGGGGCTGTATCAGAAACCATCAATCTGGGAGCTGTTGCGTTGCGGACGCGCAAGAAAGTAGTCTATGATTCAGCGAAGATGGAAATCACCAATGTACCGGAGGCGAATAAGTACCTGGTCAGGGAGTACCGAAAGGGGTGGGAGCTTTGATTAAAGAAAAAAAGGAGTTTTAGTTGAAGCTTGCGGATTATTCATGGAATGACTTGCAAGTTGAAAAAGAGTCGGGCTGATTTGCGAAGAGCGAATTGCGATTTGTGATTTGAGAATTGAGAAGGTGCCAATTTGAATGACCTAAAATTCGCAAATCGCCGTTCGCAATTCACTGATCGCAATTCTGCCCGAACTATGATAAAATACCCGCTCTCAAGTTCATAATTTTCCCCTCTCTGCGACGTAGAGAGGGGTGACGAGCGCTAGCGAGTCGGGGTGAGTTGTGTCAACTCCACCTTTCTGAATTCCACCTCCGAACCTTCGGCCTGCAGCGCAATACTTCCCTTGCTGGCAGTGCAATCAAATCCATCATTGACAAGATCGCCATTCATCCACGCTTTGATCGTATTGCCGCGGCATTCAATGATCATCGTGTTCCATTCTCCCGGCGGCTTTTCAGATCCATCGGTCAAGTTGAGAATTCTGCGTCCTTTGCCTTCGGTGATGCCCCATTGCTCTTTGGGACCGCGTCTCTTTTCCATGTCAGGGACCTTGATATCTTCTACGATGCACCAAAAGTCCCCGGCATCCTTGTGCATCATCTGCACCTCTATCGATTTTGGAAACATGCCATAAAGGGCGCGAGGTGTTGAGGCGTGTACAAGCACGCCGCAGTTGCCGGGTGTAGCTGCAAAGCGATACTGCACTTCCAGTCTGTAATTCTGATAGGTTGAATCGGTAATGAGGTGCCCCGCGGGTGTGCCTAAACTCACCAGCATCCCATCGCGAACAAGAAATGGGCTTTTTGCTGTTGCGTTTGTATCCATCGCGGGAATATCGATGTGCCATCCGCTCAGGTCCTTGCCGTCGAAAAGGTTCTTTGAAACAGGGGTGGGCGTTTTGCAAGAGAGCCAGCAGGTTGCGACAATGGATGCGAGAATTAGTTTTCTCATGATTCTGTTGATCTGTTAAATCACGAAATGTGATGTGGAAGATACTTCCTTATCTTAGTTTTGCAAAATAAAAACTGAAATATGGAAAACCGATACGCGGGCGAGATTAGAATTAATCCGATGCCGATCCTGAGAAATGATGATTTTAACAATGATGGTGAAATCAAGAATATCGATGATGTACTGGCCGAAACATTGGCGATCAATAGTAAAATAAGCGACCGACTGACCAGGCTAAGGGCATATTTGGGCGCAAATGACCGATCCGGAAATCGTACATTCAATTATGCCGATGGAGGCTACATCGCCATAAAGGGTTTTTCAGATAAAGAGTTACTTGAATTGAACTCAAAGGGCCTTATTGATTTGTTCGACTTTGCCACTGATAAAACATGGGTTAAAAAGTACGGTGCTCAATATGGTTTGGTTTGGGAGGATGGCCGGGCGGTAAAAGTGTAGATTTTCAAAACCATGAAAAAGTATGCCCTTCCCAAAGGATATTCCCTGCTGCAGTCGATCATGCGGTCTTTCAAGCAGGTGAAGGACCCCATCGGTGCCATGGAGGAAAGCATGGAAAAATATAACGGCACGTATTCTGTCAACCTGGGACCGAACAGGAGAATGATTGCCACCCAGGATCCCGGATTTATCGATTATGTGTTAAAGACCAACCACCGGAATTATAATAAATCGACGATCCTCACTGAACAACTGGGACGGTTTTTAGGCAATGGTCTGCTTACTTCGAACGGTGAATACTGGCTGAAGCAACGCCGATTGATACAACCAGGATTTCACATCGAAAAAATAGAAGCTCTTTACGCGATCATAAAACAAACCATTGATGACTTCCTTTCGGGATTTCCAACGGGTGACCAGGTCGACGTCTACCCTCTGATGAACAAGCTGGCATTTGAAATTGTCATCAACACGCTGTTCAATGTCAGGGTACCTTTCGAAACCAGAAATGAGCTGAGCCGGTTTATTACCGAGACCCAGGCCTTTGTGATCAAGGATCTCCGACAGCCACATAAAAGTTGGTGGTTTGCCCTTTCCGGAGAAGTCAGGAAGAATCTTAAGAACGCGCAGCGTGCACGGAAGATCATCAGCGCAATTATCAGCGAAAGAAAAGAAAGTAATAAGAAATTCAGTGACCTGTTGGACATGCTACTCGATGCGCGATATGAAGACACGGGCGCTCCGATGAATGAGGAACAGGTAATTGATGAGATCTTGATACTGCTCATTGCCGGACATGAAACAACCGCCAATGCGCTTTCCTGGACATTATACCTGCTGGCAAACCATCCTGTGGAAGCAGAAAAATTGAAACAGGCAACACACGATCTGAGCATCAAAGAATGTGTTGTCAATGACTCCATAACCTCGGTCATCAACGAGAGTTTGCGATTGTATCCTCCCGCTTGGATCAGCGACCGCGTAGCCTTACACGATGATACGTACCAGTTATACTCCTTTCCAAAAGACACCATCATCGTCATCTTTTATTATGGATTGCACCGGAATGGAGACTACTGGGAAAACCCTTCCTCGTTTAAACCAGACAGGTTTTCGAAGAAGAATACCGGCAAAGAAAAACCGAAGGCCTATTATCCTTTTGGGGCGGGACCACGGCTTTGCATCGGCAATAATTTTGCGATGGCTGAAATGGCGCTTTTCCTGCAGGCCGCTATGCATCGTTTTGATTTTAGCCCTGGAGATACAGTTCCCGGTTTAAAACCACTCGTTACGCTCCGGCCCGATCGCGTTATTTTAGGGGTAAAGAAAATTTAGCCTGAAATGAATGCGAATCCTTATCTTGGTTTCCTTTATCTACTGAGGCTCGTCCAATAAATTGCCTCAGTGAAACTTAATAATTCATGTTATGTCTGAACTAACAAAACCTTTGCGCGTACTCGTCGTCGGTTGTGGAAACATGGGGGCGTCCCATGCATGGGCTTACCATACAATGGATGACTTTGAGATTTGTGGTCTGGTTTCATCCGGCAAAACCAAGGAAGTCTTGAACAAGAAACTGGGAGGCGGTTACGCCTTGTTCGATAGTTTTGAGGCTGCCCTAAAAAGCACTAAACCAGACGTCGTCAGTATATCCACCTATCCGGATACGCATGAAAGTTTTGCCATCCAGGCGTTTGAAAATGGATGCCACGTATTTATTGAAAAGCCGCTGGCGGATACAGTCAAAGGCGCTGAACGCGTGGCAGCAGCAGCTAAAAAGGCAAAGAAAAAATTGGTGGTTGGCTATATCTTGCGAGTTCACCCTTCCTGGCAGCGCTTTGTGGAATTGGCCCATGGGCTGGGCAAACCGCTTGTTATGCGCATGAACCTCAACCAGCAAAGCGATACCGCAATGTGGACTCTTCACAGAAACCTTATGAAAAGTTTGAGTCCAATTGTTGATTGCGGCGTGCATTACGTCGACGTCATGTGTCAGATGACGCGCTCAAAGCCGATCCAGGTAAGTGCCATTGGAGCCAGGCTCACGGAGGAAATTCCCGCCGGCAACTATAATTATGGACAGTTACAAATCCGTTTTGAGGATGGATCAGTTGGGTGGTATGAAGCAGGATGGGGACCTATGATCAGCGAAACGGCCTTTTTTGTAAAAGATGTGGTCGGGCCAAGAGGTTCTGTGTCTATTGTTGCCAAAGAGGCGGGTGGTTCGGGAAAATCAGACTCCATTGAGTCGCACACAAAGACAGAATCACTCCGGGTCCATTATGCGGACCTGGATAAAAATGAAAAGTTTCTCAAGGAGGATCTGTGGATCGACATGAAAGACGAGCCCGATCATCAGGAGCTTTGCAATCGCGAGCAACGCTATTTTCTAAAGGCCATCAAGGAAGACGTCGACCTGACCGACCATGTCCAGGATGCCGTCAATAGCCTGAGAATCTGTTTCGCCTGCGACGAGTCCGTAAGGACAGGAAAGACGGTGTCCCTGGTGTAATGGCTATAGTAACGTTGTTGGGGATCTAGGCGGGATATTTCTTTTGGATTCAAATTCGGCTGAATTGCGATTTATTATTATTTATGATTTGCGGGTTGTAAATGAAAGCAATCTCTCCTATGAAATGTCATCCCGGGCACCGACCCGGGACCCCGGGAAATCAAAGTGGAGAAGAATCTATGAAATGCGCTTGTGCGGTCGCCACGGGGTACCGGGTCAAACATCGCTTAGATTTTCATAGCTCTTTTTGTGCTTGCCCGGTATGACATTCCATTTTTTGGTTTGTACTGCTATGTTATTGTTTTGCGGATTAAATCCTTGTTTTATGATTTGGCAAAGTCTCATTCAAGGCGTACTTCGTGCTACCCTTGTGGCCTTAGTGGTTAATTTTTCACAATGGTCACAAGGTTACAAAGTTCACAACGGTTATTCTTCTATCTTGCCTTCAAAGACGTTCACATTTCCGTTAAACGGATTTCCGGAGGATCTTCGAAAAGAGACCACCTGCCCGATATGCCAGAGCGCGTCGGCAATCGGACCATTGAGTTGATTCCAAAAAGGGAACTCCACCGCGGTAGAGTCGCGCTTGAATTTGATCTTGAATTCATCCAGATCCTTGTCCTTCGCACCCTTTAGCCGGTCGCTTGCTGACTTGAAGTTTTCAAGGGTTTTCTTTCTTATTTCTGCAAAGATGAACGCAGCCTTGTCTGACCCGCTCACAAGGAGCGTTTTGTTTGTTGAGTTGACAATGATCTGTGAAAGTCTATGAATATGGACAAGCGTTTCCTGCGAAGTTCTTGCCTCTTTATTGGGTCTGAATCGAAGGTCTTCGTCGCGGAGCCCCTCCGTGGCCCAATAGTATCGAAATCCCAATCCATCGATGATGCGGGCCGCGACGTTTCCAGCGGTATAGGTGTCCGGATAGGATGGAATTTCATAATAGGGTAGCCCGGAACCGGACTTGTCTTTTGCTGGAACTTGATTCTGGGCAGTCATTTCAGTAAAGAACGCGACAAGCAAGAAGAGGAGCAACTGAATCGATTTCATAATGAAAGAAATTAAGAGTTCAGGGACTACAAAATAGGCCAGGTATCCAAATATATAAACGAATTTCCTGGTGACAAGTCGTTCTCCATTAGTGGGTATTCAAAGAATCGAACACCGAATCACTCCACGAACTGAAGAACCCGGAAACCAATTTGCCGGTTTTATCGCATCTAGCAATGACTAATGACCAATGACTTTTCAACCGATTACCGATCACCGATTCAAGCTCATCTAAATTCATTTTGATAAATGCCCAATTCTATACATTTTGTACTTTCCTCTGGCTTCACCAACTGCTTGAATATGAACAATGCGATCAAGACGATACTCACCTTATGTGCGGTTGTGGTACTTCCAGCGATGGCAAAAACGCAGGGAATGAAGCTGGGTGAAGTGATTATGGTAAGTACATCCGCTTTGAAAAAGGATGTGAAACCGCCGGAGTTCCAAGCATCCATGAAGGAGATTGTCGCCTCGTGGAACAAGGGTAAGTCTGTGATCAGCATGAATCTCTTTCAGGCCGACCGGGGAAAAAGGAAAGGAGAGTTCCTTGTTGTTTGTGGAGCCAACAAAGCGACTGACCTGGGTATACTTCCTGAGGGTAGTCCTTTTACCGACAAAGTCCTGTCGGCCAGGGGCAGTAAATTAGGCCGACCTTCTGATTTTTTGGAAAATGTGAATGACTACACTCAATACCGGCTGATCGGAGCTGAGAAATTCAAGTCGCTCCCTGTGATCGGCATCCTGGGAATCCATTATATAAAAGTAAAGGAGAACCGTACAGTTGAATTCGACAAATTTGTAACCGAAAAGCTGAATCCCGCTGTTGGCCAATTACTGCCAGACATGCGATTGTTCTATTACAAGGCGGTTGCCGGTGAACATATTGGTACTTACGTTACCATTTTCGCAATCACGTCGACATCCGCGCGTGATCAATACTGGCCGTCAGGCGCTCCCGAGAGAGAGATTGTCAAACAAACTTTCCGGCCATTAAAGCAACTGGCCGTAGAGTTGGGCTCCTTTCTGGAGGAAGGATCCTATCTGGGGCCAGAATCGGGTGGCGGAGCCGCTTATTTTGAAAGCAAGGAGTGGACCGATTTTATTTACCAGCCTCTTTCCGACTGAAATTCAAATTCTCGTTGAGTACTATTTCTATATCACATCAAAATAACAAGATTTATGCGACTAAAGTCATTTTATGTTACATCCGTGCTGATGGCGATAACCACTTCAATGTTAGCACAAGTTGGAGATGAAAAAATTCCGAATGGATTTGTGTCTTTATTTAATGGCAAAGACCTGACCAACTGGAAAGTGCCTGCCGGGGATAATGGCCACTGGAAAGTGATCAATGAGGTAATTGACTACGATGCTCAAAGCGAGGCCAAGGAAGACAAAAGCCTATGGTCCGGGAAAGCCTACAAGGATTTTGAACTATACGTGGATTGGCGCATTAAGGAAACGCCGTGGAAAAACCCGGGCGTGCCCCTTATTTTGCCAAGCGGTCTTCATAAGCTGGATGAAAAAGGCAAGCAGATCACGATGGTTGTGCCTGACTCGGATTCAGGAATACTTCTGCGGGGTGTAGGAAAATGCCAGGCGAATATTTGGAATTGGCCGATCGGTTCAGGAGAGGTGTATGGTTATAGAATGGACGAGACGATGTCGCCCGAAGTCAGGCGTGGTGTTACGCCAAAAGTAAACGCAGATAAGAATATCGGGGAATGGAACAGATTCAAGATCACGATGAAAGGGAACCGGATGAGTGTGGAACTCAATGGTATTTCCGTTATTGAAAATGCGCTTCTCCCGGGTTTGCCGGAACAGGGACCGATCGGGTTGCAGCATCACGGAGCTAAAAAGGATGGAGAATGGGTGGCCCCGCCCAGTTTGGTACAATTTAAGAGGATCTATATCCGCGAACTTTAAGCGGGTCTCTAAATCACTCAGGTTTATAACACTCCATAATCTATGAAAAACAAAGTACGCACTGCGATCGGGATAGTCCTCGGATTATTTACCGCCACCATCGCCTGGTCTCAAGTAACATTGCCTCCCAGTGGCAACAATCAAAAAAGTGAAGTGACGCAATACCTCGGTCTTGTGAAGGTCACAATCGTTTATAGCAGCCCCGATGTAACCGGCCGCGAGATTTGGGGTAAACTCGTGCCCTATGGCATGGTCAACCTGAGCTTTGGCAAGAGCACCGATCAGAATCCGTCGCCCTGGAGGGCAGGCGCCAACGAAAATACGACCATTTCTTTTTCACATGACGTGGAAGTGGAAGGCAAACCGCTGAAAGCAGGAATTTATGGTCTCCATATGGCTCCTGGTCAGGATGATTGGACGATCATATTCTCAAATAATTCAAGCGCATGGGGAAGTTTCTTCTACACGCCGGGTGAAGACGCCTTGCGTGTAACCGTGAAATCAGCGCCGTGTGAATTCAATGAATTCCTTACGTACGAATTTACGGACCGTCTTCAAAACAGCGCCACAGCCCGGCTCAAATGGGAAAAGCTTTCTGTACCATTCAAGATTACGGTCAGCAATGGCGACGACCTGTATGTTAAAAGGCTGCGTGACGAGATGACGGGACAAAAAAGCTTTACCTGGCAAAATGTGGTCGCGGCGGCGAACTTCTGTGCCACAAAAAAGATCAACCTCGATGAAGCCCAGGGTTGGATTCAGGCGGTCCTCGATCGAAACATCAAATATTTTCCACTCCTCCAGGCCAAGGGGAATATTTTGGCAGCGATGAATAAAAAGGATGAGGCCGACGCCGTCATGAAAGAAGCCATCAATATGACCGATGCCACCGCGGTGCAAATCAGCAATTACGGACGCACCTTGATTGGGTTGAACCGCGCTAAAGATGCGATGGTAGTTTTTGAAACGGCCTTCAAAAGATTTCCGGCAATGTCTCCAGCGCTGGTGGGTATGGCCCGCGGCTATGCTGCCAATGGAGATAACAAGAAGGCGTTGAAGTTTGCGCAAGATGCGCTTAAATTAGAAACCAACCCGGCTAATAAAACAACCATTGAAGGCTTGGTAAAAAAATTGGAAAATGGAGAATCCATCAATTAATTAAGATAGTAACACATTTCTTTATGTCCCTTTGGGTCCTTGCGCCTTTGCCGTGAAGGTTCGAAGAATAAAAGGTCAAATTGAAGAAAGCCGGCTTGTTCATACAAGACGGCTTCTTTGATTATGAAAGAGAACCAGGAGTTTACCCTCTAAACCGAAGTTTAAAAAATAGAAGGGTTGAGGCCAGCATGAGCGTGAGCGTATTGGCAACAATGACAGGCACATCCCTTACCATGATTCCATAAATCAGCCACAACAAAACGCCAAAGCAAAAAAAGGAAAACATCCCCAGCGAAAGGTCTTTGGCCGATCCGCTTTTCCATGTTTTAATGACTTGGGGCAAAAATGCAATCGTCGTGCAAGAACCTGCTGCCAGCCCAAGGATTTGAACTTCATTCATAACAATTAATTTAATAATGCAAAGGTAGCGCCCGCCCGTCCCAAATGACCCCATGGTGTAAGGTTAAATGCATATCTGACAATTAAATCGATTGCGTAACTTTTTTGGCCGGTTAATGGAGGCCCAGAATGCGCAAAAAAATAGGACTTTTATTTTTCTTACAAACGAGGCTGCACAAATTTCATCGCTTCATCCCCTTAAGAGATAGTCTTTCCGCCCGGCCGTATAGTTCAAGGGCGCCCCTGACATAAGAGAAAGAAAAGTTGTAGCTTTGACTCTTTCATTTTTACACCAAAACAACCCAAAGCAAGAAAAGTATGGCTAAATCAAAGGAAACGTGGAATAAGAAGGAAATCGAGAAGAAAAGAGAAAAAAAGAAGAAGGACAAAGAACTCAAAAAGGAAGAAAGAAGAGCCAACGCAAAGGAAAATGTTACGTTGGATGATATGATCGCCTATGTTGATGAAAATGGAAATCTTTCTTCAACACCCCCTGACCCGAGCAAAAAGAGAATCATCAAAGAAGAGGACATTGAGATCGGGGTTCCCAAGTACGTTGCCACCAAATATGAGGTTATCAGAAAAGGGGTAGTAACCTTCTTTAATGATGCCAAAGGCTATGGATTTATCAAAGACCTGGAAACGCAAGAGAGTGTTTTTGTCCACGTGAATGGACTGGTAGATCCGATCAAAGAAAATAGTAAGGTAACGTTTGAAGTTGAAATGGGTAAAAAAGGACCCAATGCGGTCGATGTTAAAGTCGTGGGATAGACGGCCGCGCCTTTATAAATTATTCCGTAATTATCTCTTTACCGGCTGCGCTTCACCGCCGAAAGAAGTTGATGTGTTTCGCACCGATGGATCCCCCGCAAAGTTGATAGAAGCCCCGAAACCCGCGGAAGCGTCAATTTCCTTAGATGCAAAAATTGCTACATCCGATCCCATAGAGGCCCTTACCAATGCTTTTTCGCTTCGCAAGCGGATCGCCTTTACCGTCGAGCCCATCTTGGAATAGATCTCCACCGATTCAGTAGTCCCCGTCAGTTCTACATCGCTACCCATGCCGGAATCCAATTCCACGTGATTCGCCTTGATATCCAGCCGCATTTCAGCACCCATTTTACAAATCAGCGTAAGCCTGGATGCCGAAATGGTGTTGTCCGATTTTACCGTGGATCCGGCCTTCACGACAATTTCTTCCAGCTTTTTAAAGTAAACGGTTACGATGGCATGCCGGCCGTTGCGCGAATCATTGGAACTCCAGTCGCTCCAATAATGTCTGCTTTTTAATTTCAGCGTTAATTCTCCGTCACTTGACTTGATCACCACTTCGTCCTGGTCAATGCCGTTGTAATCGATTTCCACTTTTTCCTTGTCCGCCTGCACCAGCCTGATCCGGAATGGACCATAAGCACTTATTCCATTAAAGGATTCCGTTTGAATTTGGCGCGTTTGTGCCTGCGTCGCGAAAGAGCCAGCGAGGAAGAGGAGGAGTAGAGTAGTTCTGCGCATAACGTTACTTTTTCACTAAGACGCTTGTTACAGGCAAAGAGTTGCATTCAAATGAAGGTTATTTCATCAAATCTGGGTAACAAATGTTCAAAGTTCAATGTCCAAAGTCCAAAGTTTATATAATTAAGCAATGGACGGCGGCCAGGACTGAATCACCGAATTACCGAATCATCGAATTACCGAATCACCCATCACCGATTACTGATTACTGATTACCGATTACCGCTGTACAACAATGACCACGCAGGTGTTCAAAAATGGATATGATGATTTTCTAAAACCCTTTTTCCGCCCAGTGCGTCAACATTACCAGATTGGTAAGTAATTTGCAGAAACACCCTAAAATATCCGCTATGAAGATTTTCATATCCGCAGTCCTTTGGTGCATCCTGTTTGTGCTTTGCTGGCCGTTGGCATTGCTGATGCTTTTCCTTTTTCCGCTGGTATGGCTGATGTTGCTGCCCTTCACGATAGCGGGGTTTACGATTGGCTTGATCTTCAAGTTCATCAGCGCGGTGTTCCTATTGCCGTTTCGAATCGTTCGGGCGGTTTAGTTTACAGACCTGATCGCTTGATTAGTTCTCTGTCCTCCGGGGTTATGTCTACAATGGCGTATCGTTCAATGTTGGCAATGGTCATTTCATCCAGGATATCCACCAAGTTTTGGTAACGGGCCTGCTCCAACGGTTTGATGAATACCATCATTTTTTTGATTTGAGCATTGTGTTTCATTAACACACTGCGAACGCCGTTTTGAGAAAAATTGGTCAGTATTGGTGTGGACTCACCGAGATACCAATAGATTTTGTTTTGTTCCCCAAGAACTAACGTCAGCAAATGGTCAGCGTTGATGGGAGGACGGTCCTTCTCGATGTCTGGATCCTCAGGCATCGACAGTTTCATCACAAAAGGCTTATTAAGCGCGGCCGTCAAAACAAAAAAAGTGAGCAAGAGAAAGGCCAGATCGACCATGGGCGTCATGTCTATGCGAGTTGATGTCTTTTTACTTCTCACTTTCCCTTTTGGGTAGTGCTGGCCGGGTGTTTGAGTCAGTTCAGACATAAGTGTGGTTTTTGAATACTTGATTTGTTTGTCGTTACATAAAGAATACGGAAGGTGTTATTTAGTCACGTAAAGGGATGGCTTCTTTAACTTTTGATCCTTTTCGGACGTTCCTTGTCCGGATTGGTACGCAAGATTTGTCCTCTACCTCTAAAATCCGCCAATTTTCCCACTGACAATTAACTGGCACAATTATTATTCCTACATTTAGGAAATAACCTTTGAGCCATGAGGAAATACCGACTCGGTGAGTTTGAAGAAATCGTTATTCTTACGATAGGCGTCTTGTACAAGGAAGCCTACGGCGTAGCGATCAAGAGGGAAATCGAAGCCAAGCTTTCGCGCAATGTGAGCATGGGTGCGCTTCACACCGCGCTTGTCCGGTTAGAGGGCAAAGGATACATCAAGTCGTTTAATGGAGAAGCTACTCAGGAAAGAGCGGGACGACCCAAACGATACTATCAGATCACAGCCATCGGCAAAAGAGCAATGGAGTACTCGAAGGATACACGTGATGAACTATGGAGAGCGATTCCGAAGGTAGCCTTAACATTGAAGGCGGTTCGATAAATCTGCATGAAAAGTACTGACCCAATCCCGCCTGGACTGTTTCTCCGATTCTTCCGGTGGTATTGCCACCCGAAGCTGACGGATCATATTGAAGGAGACTTGATCGAGGTGTATGCTGAGCAATTGAGGAAATCCGGAAAAAGAAAGGCGGATTTAAAATTCATTATTGATGTGTTTTTGCTCTTCCGACCTGGAATTATCAAACCGGCAGACGGATATAAAAACTTAAACACTTACGGCATGTACAAAAGTTATTTCAAAATAGCGCTTCGGAATATTGTCAGGAATAAGGGTTACTCCTTTATCAATATTTCCGGACTGGCAATCGGGATGGCATCTACCCTTTTGATCTTGCTGTGGGTGCAAAATGAAATAGGCTTCGACCGCTTCCATGAAAAATCCGAACGGATATATAAAATGCACAGCCGGGATGAAAACAACGGGAAATTGGATGTTTGGGGAAACACCCCTGCGCTGCTGGCGCCCGAACTGAAACAATCCTATGGTGAAGTGGAGGATGCCGTACGATTCAGGATAGTTTATTTCCTGACAAAAGTCGGCGAGAACCGCTTCAACCTGGCCGGAGCATTTGCAGATCCTGGCTTCCTGTCGATGTTTAGTTTCCCTTTGATGCATGGGGTTAAGAGCGCATTGAACGATGATTCAGGAATCGTGCTCACAAAAGGACTTGCCATAAAGCTTTTTGGAAATACGGATTGCCTCGGTAAAACGGTTATCGTGAACGACAATGATCATTTTATGGTAACCGGAGTACTAGAGGATTTGCCGTCGCGCACCGAATTCAACTTTGAGTTCCTTTTGCCCTGGAACTACATGACGAAATTGGGCTGGGACAACAATCAAACCTGGGCCTATACCAACGCGGAGACTTATGTATTGCTGAAAGAAGGTGCAGTGCAGACGATGTTTGATCAGAAAGTGAGGGACATCGTTATTAAACATGTAGCGGAAGGCGATGGATCAACCCGCGAAGTATTTTCACATCCTCTGAACAAGATGCACTTATATTCATCATCCGAGAATGGAAAATTGACACGGGGGAGAATAGAAACGGTGCGCATGTTTGTGACCATTGCGGTGTTTATCCTGCTGGTCGCATGCATCAATTTCATGAACCTGAGTACGGCTAAGAGTGAAAAACGAGCAAGGGAAGTTGGCGTGCGCAAAATAGCGGGAGCGCATTACAGTTCGCTGATCACGCAATTCATTGTAGAAAGCACGGCCACGGCCGTAGTAAGCTTTGTTTTTGCAGTAGTGTTCGTACAACTGGTTCTGGGTCCATTTAATCAGATTGTTGGGGCGCAGCTTTACATTGAATGGAGCAATCCTGAATTTTGGATAAGCTCATTGCTTTTTATTTTGTTCACCGGACTACTTGCCGGAAGCTATCCTGCATTCTATCTATCTTCTTCGCATCCTATTAAAGTATTGAAAGGCACATTCAAAAAAGTAAACGGCCTGGTAGCCCCGCGCAAGATTTTAGTGGTGTTGCAATTCACTTTCACCATCACCATGGTCATTTGCACCATTATTGTCCAGCGTCAGATTCGATATGCTCAAGGCCGGGATATTGGATATAACCGGTCGGATCTCGCTTATAATTTTACGCAAGGAGAAATACTTAACCACTATGAATCAATAAAACAGGATCTCGTGACCAGTGGAGCCGCCACCTCCGTAACGCGGGCATTTTCACCCATCACGAGGATTTGGGGCACCATGACCGGGCTTCGCTGGCAGGGGAGTAACGAAGCGGATAAAAAAACTATTTTCCTTCAATTCGGCACGGACGCAGATTTTACGAAGACCATGGGCGTTCGATTGATTCACGGCAGGGATATCGACATCTACCAATTTCCGGCAGATAGCGCAGCAATTATTTTAAATGAGGCAGCAGCAACAGCCCTGCGCATCCCGGAGCCAATCGGAGAAACCATAAAGGATGACCGCGGCACGGATTTGAAAATCGTTGGGGTTATCAAAGATTTTATCATTGAATCACCCTACGAAGCGGTGAAGCCTATGATTGTGCAGGGCTGGTCAGCGCGATATGGAGCTGTTCATTTCCGGTTGAATCCTGCCAACAGCAGGACCGATAACCTCGTGAAAGCAGAAAGTGTGTTCAGGAAATATAATCCCGAGTATCCTTTTGAATATTATTTCGCCGATGAGTATTACGACAGGAAATTTGGCAATGAGAAACAGACGCGAACACTGATCGCTTTATTTTCCACCCTGACAATTTTTATTTCTTGCCTGGGTTTGTTTGGCTTGGCCGCTTACATGGCGGAGCAGCGCACCAAAGAAATTGGGGTCAGAAAGGTGCTTGGGGCATCCGTTATGAATCTGTGGGGAATGCTCTCGAAAGAATTTGTGGGCCTGGTAGTCATCTCCATTTTTATTGCGGTGCCTGCCGCCTACTATTCCATGAACAACTGGCTTCAGAAATATGAGTATCGAACCGAAATAACCTGGTGGATATTTGCTGCGGCCGGTTCCGGAGCATTGCTCATCACGTTGGTTACCGTGAGTTACCAGGCCATCAAAGCCGCGCTGTTAAATCCCGTGAATAGCCTCCGATCGGAGTAAACGAAGCTGGACTTTACCAAATGAAGAACATCCGCCCATCTGGTAAATTCTACAAATTAGACTCATTTCAGCTTTCAATCCAGGCATTGGGACAATGGTACCTTATCGTCGCAAGACAGGCCAAGAGACGCACACTAACGCTAGCGTGCATGCACAGGCTTCGCAACCGATTTGAAGTATATCTAAAAAGTATATATCTTTGGCAAAAATCAAGTGTAATGAAGAATCTGTCATTGAAACTAAAAGAAGACATTTTTCTGGAGACAGAGAAGATTGTCAATCAAGTAAAGAAGAACAGAAATAAGTACATCAATGAGGCAATCGAGTTCTATAATCGACTTCACAGACGGAGGCTTATTTCAAAACAGTTAAGCAAAGAATCAAAGCTCGTGTCAGCCGAATCGTTGAAAGTGTTAGCGGAATTTGAAAAATTGAACGATGAAGGTTAAGCAATTTGAACTCTGGATTGCTGACCTCAATCCAAAAATGGGGACTGAAGCCGGGAAAATTAGACCGGTGATTGTTGTACAGACCGACTTATTGAATACGCAACACCCCTCGACAATCATTTGCCCAATTACCACCAATGTGAAACCTGGCACTGAGATATTAAGAATTCATTTAAAGAAGACAAAGACCAAACTCAAAGCGGACTGTGACATCATGATTGACCAGGTAAGAGCAATTGATAATAAACGGCTAATAAAGAGAATTGGTGAAGTTGACAACGATGTGAAAGAAAGAATCAGGGAGAACTTAAGAATTGTTTTAGACTTGGGCTGAATGATGATGAAGATTCTTTTATCCGTATTATTTTCAATTGCAATCATTGAATCATTTTCACAAGCAAATTTTCCTGACTTAAGCCCTAAGGGAAGTGTCCGGCAAAAAGTTGGGTTCACGACTATAAGCGTTGACTACGAACGGCCAGCAGCAAGAGGGCGTAAAATAATTGGAGAATTAGTTCCTTACGACAAACTATGGAGGACCGGTGCAGGCAATTGCACTAGAGTTCGATTCAGCGAGAACGTCTCGATTAATAGTATGACTATAAGCGCTGGTACCTATTCACTTTTTACCATTCCTAACTCAGTGGAATGGACCGTAATCCTAAACAGCGACACTACACTTTACGGATCACAGTCGTATGATAAAAATAAAGATATTTTTCGTTTCAAAGCGAAATCGGAGGCTACAAGCAGATACTATGAGTCATTCACGATTGACATTGACGTCATCCCTTACAATGCAGCTATCTACTTGGCTTGGGAGAATACCCAGATTCATTTCAAAGTAGAAACAGGAACTGACAAAAGAACGATTGAATTTATCAATCAAAATTTGCTGACAGACAAGTCCGATGACCCTGACCAATATGCTACTGCAGTTGAATATTATTTGTATTCAAACAAAGATTTGGATAAAGCACTAATCCTGGTAAACAAAGCGATCACAAAAAATCCCAAACAAGCTTGGTTTTATGCATTAAAAGTCGATGTTCTTGAAAAGCAAAAACAGTATACAGAAGCAATTGCGGCCGGCAATGCGGAACTTGAATTCATGCAAAAATATGGAAAGGAGATTGGGTGGAGTGCTGAAACACAACGGGTCGCAATAGAAGCGTGCAAAGCAAGGATTGAATCAATGAAAAGGAAACTTGAAAAATAGAAATCCATTATTGGCGGTTTGTCATGGGAATCCTAACAACTGAAATCCAGGAATTCGTCAACCGACAAAAACTCGGCTTCATAGCAACCGTCTGCCGCGACGGAACCGCCAATCTTTCCCCAAAAGGGACCACCACCGTGTGGGATGACGAACATTTGATTTTTGCCGATATTTATTCTCCTGGAACCATTGATAATCTTTTGACCAACCCGTCGATAGAAATTAATGTGGTTGATGCGCTGGTCAGAAAGGGATACCGGTTCAAAGGTGTTGGCAAAGTACTTTCCCAGGGGTCATTGTTTGAGGACATCCTTTCTTTTTATAGAAGCAGGGGAACAAAATACGCCATCAGGAATATTGTGCTTGTGAAAGTTGAGCGGATTCTCCCACTTGCGTCTCCGGTCTACGACACCGGAATATCCGAGGAGGAAGTAAAGAAGAAATGGATTGATTATTGGGGTCTCCTATGAAATTGCGTGTCTTCCAACTTCGTGATGATATTTGGTGTCTAAGTAGCTAAAGATCTTATGCAAAGGTGTTTCTTCTTGATGGGGCTACTTCTTATCCTGGTCACTTGCAAGAATAAGGAAGACACAGCGAGTCCCGGGGTCCTCCGATTCAGCGGAATCTGGACAATCCAGGCGGTTTATGCCAATGACCACTGGGGCGGACCGCTTTATTGGAGAAATACGGATTCGGGAAAACAAATAAAATTTACCACCGAGGGGAGATATTACGAAAAGACAAAAAACGACTTCCATCTAATCGGGACTTTCAAAATAATTTCAGCAAATCAAATTGAGTTCACCTGGGACCATCCCATGCAACCGGAATACCCTACCTATCAATTGAACTACGAATTTGACAACGAAGGGCGGTTGACTTTAACTAACCCGCACCAATTCGAGGGAATAGTTGCAGAGCAATACACATTGAGCACCTACAGGTAACTCAACCACACCTGCCGGTGTGAGGATTTATAGCGATCATACCACCTGCACAAAGGATACATCAAACCAACCAGGATGATCCACGCAACATAAATCCAGGGAAGGGAATAACCCTCCCCCGGTGTAATACCACCAAACGACTTTGCAAAGTGATAATCAATATCCGAAAATGATTTGCCAGTATGAATCGTCAGCAAGACAAGCGCGGCGGCGTGGATCACGTAGAAATGGATAATAAAATAAAACAAGGGCACGCGTCCGAATACACGGAAAGGTTGTAACACGTTATTTTTTATTTTCTCGAGGAGGGCCAACAGCAGGAGCATGGGCCCCAAGGTCATCAGCGTAAAGAGCAAAGAAACGGGATACTTGCTGCAGTTGACAAAACTCATTATGGTAAACAACGCGTTTTTCTGCACGCTCCATGGCGCCGCGTCACCATACACATTCAGCAGACGAAGCACAATAAATAACAAGATCACTGCCAAACCCAGCAACCATAATAAACGCTGCCGCCGGGATGAATCGAACGGTTCGCTGTAAACTACACCCAGTGAATAGCCTAATACCATAATGCCCAACCAGGGCAAAATGGGATAAGAAATAAGAAGGCTGTGCCCGGGCGAGATATTCAGAAACCCGAACCTCATCAGCAACATCCAGGGCGCAAACAAAAAATGAGTTGGTTCCAGTTGTATCCCATCAAGCGCATTGTGGCCAAACGTAAGTACCACCCCCATGACCAATGCCCATCGGCCGGGTAAATAAATTACAGCGCTCATGAATACCATCGACAGACCAATGACCGAAATAATGCTAAAAGAGGTTACGTCGTAATAGAAATTAAAAGAATAACCAAACCGCATGACGACCATTTCCAAGAAAAACAACCACAGTCCCCGGGTCAGTAAGTACAAAGAAAGTTCCTTTGTTGATTTTCGCTGCGATCGAATGGCAATTGAAGTGCCGGTCAGGAAGACAAAGGTTGGTGCGCAAAAATGAGTGATCCAACGGGTAAAAAACAATGCCGGGTGCGTTTTGTCAAGTGCCAGGGGGTCGAATATAAGCGCATTAACATGAAAGTAGTCCCGAACGTGGTCGAGGGCCATAATGACCATGACA
>JBGPGZ010000007.1:0-22828 GCA_041484175.1 Cyclobacteriaceae bacterium
ACCGATTCCTACTCAATAACAAACGTCATCTCCCCATCCTTCCCATCCATTAATTGCACGCCTAAGGCTTTCAAGTCGTCTCGGATCTTGTCGGAAAGGTCAAAGTCCCGGTCAGACCGTGCCTTCTTTCTCAACTCAATCAAGACGCTAATGGTTCCGCTGAGCAGTTCATTGTTGTGCTCCTTTTCCTCTTTCAGGCCAAGAACGTCTTCCATGAAACGGATATACGTGTTTTTGAATTGATCAAATGTTTCTTTATCCACATCCGTCAATCTTCTATTCCCTGACTTGAAATCATTGACCCGCGAAGACATCTCGAACAGGACTGCCAAAGTCCTGGCGGTGTTAAAATCATCACTCATATTGACAAAACAATCGTCCACCAGGTGATTTAAGTCGCTGATAAGTTCTGGGTTTTGTCCTGTTGCTAACGCTGGTCCGGCTGAGCCGTTCTTGGGGGCCTGCCCAACTGCACTTTCCAGACCGGGATAGTCCAGTTTCTTGACGTTGACCAGGGCATTGGCCAGCCTCTTGAATCCCTTCTCTGCTGCGGCTAAGGCTTCGTTTGAAAAGTCGAGGGTGCTCGAGTAATGGGATTGCATCATAAAGAAACGAACGGTCATCGGCCCATAGCCCCGTTCGAGCAATGGATGATTGCCTGAAAACAATTCGCTTGGGAGGAATGAATTGCCCAGTGACTTGCTCATCTTTTGGCCGTTTACGGTAAGCATGTTGGAATGCAACCAATAGTTCACAGGCGGTTTGCCCGTTGCTGCGGTGGCCTGCGCTATCTCACATTCATGGTGGGGAAATTTCAGATCCATGCCACCGCCGTGAATGTCAAAGGTTTCACCGAGGTACTTTGTGCTCATGACCGTGCATTCAATATGCCACCCTGGGAAGCCAACACTCCAGGGTGAAGGCCATCTCATGATGTGATTGGGCGACGCTTTTTTCCATAGTGCAAAGTCGATCTTCTCCCGCTTCTCATCCTGGCTATCAAGATTACGGCCGCTTTCCATCAGCTCCTCAATATTGCGGCCCGACAAAATTCCGTAGTGCTTTGATTGATTATATTTTCTGACATTGAAATACACGGATCCGTTGACTTCGTAGGCAAATCCTTTTTCGATTAGCTTCTTTGTGATTTCGATCTGCTCTACGATATGCCCGGTCGCACTGGGTTCGATACTGGGTGGCAGCATATTGAATTGCCTTGTGACGGCGTGAAACCCTTCCGTATAATTTTGAACGATCTCCATGGGCTCGAGACGTTCAGCCTTTGCCTTTTTTTCAATCTTATCTTCGCCCTCGTCCGCATCGTTTTCAAGATGGCCAACATCAGTGATGTTGCGTACATATCGCAACGTGTAGCCGAGATAGCGGAAATACCGGGCGATAATATCAAAAGTCAGGAATGTCCGAACATTACCCAAGTGAACATCATTATAGACCGTTGGTCCGCAGACATACATGCCCACACGGCCGGGGTTGACCGGTTTGAAAAGTTCTTTTTTTCCGCCGAGGGAATTGGTAAGGTGGACCGGGAATTTTTCGTAGTACTGCATCAGTTAATTAAACGGGCGAAGCTATAAAAAAGTAAGCAGGGGGCAGTAGGCAGCAGGAAGTTTTTTGATAGAGGGGCTCTCCAACGTCCGGGATTTCACTGTTCATTGACAAATCGAGGTTCCGGGATTGATGTACCGCAGTGTTTATTGAGTTGATGGATCAGGTACTTGGCCAATTCAGGCGATTGGAGTTCTTCGTGCTGGTGCATGAAGAAGTACACGGTGTGAATTCCCTGCTCCATCCAGGATTTGATGCGCTGCACCCACGAATCGAGCCGCGTGTAATCGGTCGGATGGAGTCCATTGCCTACAAACCGGATGAAGGCTTCAGGCGTAGTCAGTCGCTGATGCAGGCAATCCCGCCTTCCAGCTGCATCGGTGATAACCGCTCCGGAGGAATGCCTCTCCAGCATCATAAAAGTATTCTCAAAGACTTCCGGATCGTTGTACCAATCTTCATGTCTCAGTTCGACAAACAAGCTGGTCTCCTTTGGCAACGAGGCGATAAAAGCCTCCATCCTGTCAAAAGTTTTTGGTCCCATTTGGGGATGGGGCATCAGCAATAAAGGGCCCAATGAATCGCCAAAGCCTGAAACGCCCCTGATAAACCGTTCGGTACTTTCCTGCACGTCCTTGAGCCGCTTGATGTGCGTAATTCTACCGGTAAATTTAGGACAGAATTTGAATCCCTTGCCGGCTTTCTTGGCCCATGCAGTAGTCTGCTTTTCAGATGGCATTTTGTAAAAGGTAGCATTGAGCTCGATAGAATTGAAGTACCCCGCATAATGATTCAGAAAGTCGGCCTCCTTTGTCTTGGGAGGGTAGATCTTGCCAATCCAATCCTTGCGTCCCCATTTTGCGCACCCTATAAAGAATCTTGTTCCGGTTGTCGATTTTTGATTCTTGAGCAAACGGGTGGTCCCTTCGTGGTCCGGCGGAAGGGTGAAGTCTACCTTAGACAATTCATCGGACTCAACTCTTCCAAATTCCATGGGGTACGAACTTCTACCGGTCGAATTATAAAAATAAAGATTAATTGGCACATTGTTACACTGGATCTTTCTGTAAGGACCTCAGCCGATGCTCTTGGCACAGTTTGTCTTGTGAGAATGCAATTTCACTTATTAATATATTGTTTCAGGACATTGACGTATTCTTCAAAGGCTTTGATCCCCTTTTTGGAAATCCTGCAAGTGGTTAAGGGCTTCTTTCCTCTAAACGACTTTTCGATGATGATGTAGCCGGCTTGCTCGAGCTTGTCAAGTTGCACACTTAGATTGCCGGCCGTGGAATTAGTCTTCTCTTTCAAAAAAGTAAACTCGGCCGAATCAACGCTGATCAGAAGTGACATTACCGCCAGTCGAAGTTGCGAGTGAAGGAGGGGATCCAGTTCCTTGAACACCTTATTTTGATTTTTTGAGAATATAGCCTGGAATCAAATAGCCCAGGATGATCGTGATGGCCATTAGCGGGTATTGAAATTCATAAGGAACCATAAAGGACACAATCGATGCAACCCAAAAAAGAACACCTCCAATCAGGAGCGGTCTGAAATTTATCAGGATGCCGGAAATGAAGGTTGGTAAAGCGGCCATCAACAAGATGATCGGATTGATGTTGTAATTGATGCGTTCGCCAAATAGAATGATCACGGGAACACTGACGCCAAAGCCGATCCACAGGATGGCAGAGACTTTATCAAGATGCGTTCGGGAGATTTGTTTCTTGCCCTGCCGGTAACCGTAAATCAAAGTCACCGCATACGCAGGAATGGCGACCAGCCAAACAATGTAAGGGCGTGGGTAGGCCGTGAATTTGAGGATTACATAATGCCCGATATTGGCGAGGGCGATGACCCATCCCCATAATAAGAAGTAGAAACTGTCGCGTTGCACGTTTCCTTTCGCCTGTTGGATCATGGTGACGATGATTTGAAGGCTATCCTGCGTGCTGAGGGGTTCATTTTCCGTTTTCATAATGGTGTTATTTCAACACAAACATAAACTAGTTTATGTTATAAACCAAATAAAGGACTTATTTTACATTCACTTTGTTTTCAAAGGTCGCCATCCCTTGCGATGAAGATCCCTGAATCGTTGTTATCTTAGACCGCACAATATGCTTACCCATCAGGAACTATTCCGTTACAGCAGGCAAATTCTGCTTCCTGATCTTCAACGGGAGGGTCAGCAAAGGTTAAAGGAGGGAAGTGTTTTGGTTATCGGGGCCGGCGGGCTGGGTTCTCCTGCACTATTCTATCTGGCCGCTGCGGGCGTAGGCCGGATCGGAATTGTGGATTTTGATATTGTTGAGGAGAGCAACCTGCAGCGCCAAATTTTATATACCACGGCTGACGTTGGCAATCTGAAAGCAACCCAGGCAAGTGAACAGCTAAAGCAGCTGAACCCCTTTGTAAAAATTGAAACGTATCCATTTCTCCTTACTTCGGAAAATGCCTTCGATGTCTTTTCCGGATACGATGTAATTGTTGACGGATCGGATAATTTACCTACCCGGTATCTGGTCAATGATGCTGCTGTATTGTTGAGCAAGATTCTGATTTATGGTGCCATATTTCAATTTGAAGGACAAGTGAGCGTTTTCAATCAACCGGTCGGGGATGGCACGCGCGGCCCAAATTACCGGGACCTCTTTCCCGAACCCCCACCTCCGGAAATGGTCCCGTCCTGCAACGAGGGCGGCGTGTTGGGTGTATTGCCCGGCATCATCGGTTCCATGCAAGCCAGTGAAGCCATTAAAGTGCTGGCCGGCATTGGAAAAACCTTAAGCGGCAGGCTAATGATCTTCGACAGCCTTGACTTCACAACACGCTTTGTGAAATTGAAGCCCCATCCCGATAATCCCGTTTCAGGAATCAACCCAACGATTCGCAAACTCATCGATTATGAAGCGTTTTGCAATCCTGTCCACGGACTCAATAAGGAAACCGTGAAAGAGATCACACCTTCAGAAGTAAAAAAACTATTGGACGAGGGTGCAAAAATTCAAATCATTGACGTACGCGAACCGCTCGAGTATGAAATGGTAAACATCGGCGCGCTGAATATTCCGCTGAGTTCAATACAGGAAAGCGTGGAACTCATCGAAAGGGGAATTCCGGTAATTCTTCATTGCCAAAGCGGTCAGCGAAGCAGGAAGGCCATCGGCCAGTTGCAGCAACACCATAGGTTCACTAATTTATTGAATATGAAAGGCGGCTTACTCCGGTGGCGTGAGGAAGTGGATAAGAATTTGGTGTTGTAGGATCAGGATTTACCCCATTTACAGGATTAAGTTCGAAGCCAACAAACCCATCACCAACTATCGATTACTGATCACCGAATACTGAATACCAATTATTGTACGACCCAGTCCGTGTACTTTGTTGAGTACGTTCCAAATTTGCTCAACTTTTCGTCTATTGGCTTTAACTTTTCTAAAGCAGCCGTTCCCACTTCGGTGAAACTTCCATCCTTTTTAAAGAATTTGTCCCGATCCATTTCCGATGCAAAAACATAAAACAAACAATAACTGTTCTCATCCTCGCCCCGGATACCTTTCCCCAAGAAAATCTTCATGCCTGGAAGCGCTTTTTCACCTTCCGGGACATAGGTTTTGATAAAAAACTCTTTGAATTGATTCATGGTTGCATCCGGGTTAAGATTCAGCTTCATAACATGAACACCCACAAGATTTCCCTTTTGCAGGGTTTGTCCATAAGTAATTCCTGATAGAATGACAAAGGCGGTAAGCACAGCTAATTTTTTCATAATAGTTTGGGATTGTTTGAAGAAATTTTCAAGGGAGACCAAGCTACACAAATCTTCCGCCATATGAAATCCCTGAAATCAGGGATTTCAGGGCTGACTTGCTGAAATGGTTCCTTCGCGGATGGCATATTTTTCCGGATCCGCTTCAAATGAAACTTTACATCCATCACAGCAGAAGTAATAATCAATGCCCTGATAGGGTATAATGTGCTTGGCTGTACTCTTCTGAATCGGTACGTTACACACAGGGTTGATAAAGTACTCGTCGAGGTTGAGCTTTGACTTGGCATCATCTGCCTCTACATTCTTGTTTTCTCTGAAGAGGGAGATTATCTCGGCCAAGATGCTGATGGCCACTTCCTCGGGAAGCTTGGCGTGAATATCGATACCGGCTGGTGTCTTGATTTTTTTCAGTTGGTCAACGGTGACCCCTTTCTTCTTAAGTTCGTTGTAAATGGAGTTTGCTTTACGGTAACTCGAGACAAATGAGATGTAGCCTGCTCCCGATTGAACTGCTTGCAGCAAAGCAGCCGCGTCGTTTTCACCTTGTGTGCAAACAACGATATAGGTTGTAGGTGAAACCAAAAATGCCTCTAACTGATCGCTGTCAATTAATTTGTCTGCCGTTTGAAACGCATTCTTCTCTGCTCCTTTGGACAAAACCGTTACCTGGTATCCTGTTGTCTTGCTCAGTTTCGACAGGGCCATTGCAATGTGGGATTTGCCCAGGATCAGGATGTTTGGCCGTGGTAAAACCGGCTCAATATATACGGAGACCGAGCCGCCGCTTTGACAGGTCATCGTATAGGAAACAACACCGTGCGTGGTAGCCGCGTTTGCATCCGGGCTGATGCTCACCAGGCGTGGCTTGCCCTGCTGGATTGCCAACAACGCCTCTTTCAGTACAATGCCGCGCGTGCATCCTCCTCCGATCCATCCTTTGATGGTGCCATCCTGAAGGATGATCGCTTTGTCACCCGGTTTCCCGCTGGAAGGTTCTACCCGGTTTACTACGATGGCCGTGGCGAAGGGGATTTTCCCATCAGACAATTCCTTATACTGATCCAAGAATTCTTCAGACATCGGCCAGGTATTTTTCAAGTTCGAGAATACTGTCCAGACTATGCGCAGACCGAAACACGTCAATTTCGGGCAGGGCCGCCTTCATTCCGCGCGCCAGGGGTTGGTACCCCTCCATGCCTTTGAGGGGATTCAACCAGATCAGCTTCCGGGTTCTACGCTTTATCTTGCCCAACTCCCCGGCCAGCAGCGCCGGTTCCCCGGTGTCGAGGCCATCGCTTAGAATGATGGTCATCGACCTGCCGTGTAAGGATCGTTTGGCAAATGTTTCGTTGAATCCCTGCAAGCATTCGCCAATTTTTGTTCCGCTCGACCAATTATCGGTATTCGACGAAAGCAGATAAAGAACTTTATCCAGGTCTTTTACTTGCAAGAATCCGGTGATCCGGATCAATTTGGTGCTAAAGATGAATGCCTCAATTTTCTGAAAATGGGAGCGAAGGGCGAGGATAAACCTCAAAAGAAAAAAGCTGTACTTGTCCATGGAGCCGCTGACGTCAAGCAAGATCACAAGCCGGTTCTTATTTGGTTTTTTTTGCTTCAATTTCAGGTCCAGCATCGAACCTCCATTGCTGATGTTGTTGCGGATGGTTTGGCGTAGGTCGATCCGACCCTTGGTGTTTGAATTCTTTAGTTTTTTCCTGAGCCGTCTGCTCATTTGTTTCCACAATCTCATGGCCAACTTCTCTAAATACGTACTGTCAAGATCTGATAATCTGGAGAAATCCGTTTTCCGGAGTTGTTCGGCCGCATTGGCGCCGGAAACGTTTTTGCCTTCTTCTTCTTTTGCATCTTTGTCATCACCTTTTCCCATCAGGACCAATGAACGTTGCCCGGGTTTCTTCAATTTGGGCAGATTTTTCATCGGAACATTGCTTCGGATAGACGCCTTTGGCCGACCCCAATACTCCGTAAACAGTTTGTCGAACAACTGAGCGTTTTCTTCGCAGCTGCAAAACACCGATTTTAGAGCATACCGGAAACATTCCTTGTCGCCGATCAGTCCGAGGGATGCAACCACCAGCGCTTCCTGCGCCTCGCGAATGCCGACGTTCAACTCATTGGCCCGCGCAAAGGCTGCAAACCCAAGTATGGATTGACTCACGTTGTCATGCGATTGGTAGTTGGGTTTTGACATGGGTATGTTGTTTGGCCTCCCTCTCCTCCTGAGAGGGTTAGGGTGAGGCCGCTTCTTCCAGGACCTTTGAAAGACCTTCCGCTTTCATTTTCTCTGTATCCGCAAATGATTTCAAAACAGATCCTTGCGTCCTGGAAAAAGAATCCTCGTCCAATTCCTTGCTTCCCAAAGCATAAAGGCTCATGGCCCAGTCAAGGGTTTCAGAAATCCCTGGTGACTTTTCCAGGTTCTTGTTTCGCAACACATGGATCACCTTTACGACTTGCTCCGAAAGTTTCTGCTCGATGTCCGGAAGATGTTTCCTGACAATGCTGATTTCCTTTTCAAAAGAAGGGTAGCCTACCCAATGGTATAAGCAGCGCCTTCGCAATGCTTCGCTCAATTCCCGCGTTCGATTAGAGGTCAGGACTACAAACGGCGGATGCACGGCTTTTATGGTGCCGAATTCCGGGATGCTGATTTGATAGACCGATAACAACTCGAGTAGAAAGGCCTCAAATTCTTCATCGGCGCGATCAATCTCATCGATCAGCAATACCGGTGGCTTGTCTTTACCAGAAATGGCCTTCAGCAGCGGCCTGGGCATGAGAAAATCCTTTCCAAAAATGTGCTTCTCCTTTTCCAGATCTGTTTTTTGGTTCGACTCCTGAATTTTTATCGAGAGTAGCTGTTTCTGGTAATTCCATTCATATACTGCGGAGTGTACATCCAGCCCTTCGTAACATTGAAGCCGGATCAATTCGGTGCCAAGATGGGCCGCCAGGATATTGGCGACCTCCGTTTTGCCAACCCCGGGATGACCTTCCAGCAACAACGGCTTTTGAAGTTTAGTCATCAGAAATAAAACCGTTGCCAGTTCTTCGTCGGCAACATAACCCAGCTTGTCAAAGGACTTAACAAAGGAAGAGATCTCCTTGATCATGAATTAGTTTTTATGGCCGCCAAAGATTCCGCCAATGGTGCTCTTCAACACGGAGCCCACCATCGACGTACCGCTCATGGTGTTGTCAACTTCTTTGCCTGCCAACCTGTCTTTAAAATTGGCAACAAACTGGTTGAGCAACTGATCTGAAACATCCTTGATCAGTCTTGCGCCAAACTGTGCCAGCATCCCCGTGATTGAAATTTCCATGGTGAATTTCACGGCAGTCGCTCTGCTCACCTCCGATAAGATCCCGTTCATGGTCATGTCCGCACTCCCTTTTCCTTTCGAGTCGACGCCTTTTCCGATCAGCGTCATTTTATGCAGGTTTGCATCCAATTCTGTGATGGTGATCTCGCCGTTGTAGCTTGCCTTCACGGGTCCAAATGATGAAGTCACGTTGCCTCTATAGTTGCGATCATCGATCTTCTCTGTGATGGAGGCACCAGGAACACACGCTACGATCTTGGTGGGGTCACTCAGGTATTCCCACACCTTGGCCATAGGTTCAGGAATCTGAAACTCTTTTTCGATGGTCGTTTTCATTTTCTTATTTTATCTATAACAAGCAAAACTTCAAAAAGATTGCCTCTCCCGGGGGAGGGACTTTATCTCCGGGGCAATCCCTCTCCTCCGGAGAGGGTTAGGGTGAGGCCTAGGCTCAAATTGCTTTTACTACTCCTTTTTCTTTTAATGCCTTCCACACTTTGTAGGGAGTGATGGGAATATCCATATGCGTGATTCCATAAGGGGAAAGCGCATCTATAATGGCATTAGCGATGGCAGGAGGTGCTCCGACGGTCGGAGATTCGCCAACGCCTTTTGCGCCTATTGGGTGATGGGGCGAAGGTGTGCACGTGTGGCCCGTCTCCCAGCTGGGCGATTCCACAGCGGTGGGCACGAGATAATCCATTAATGTGCCATTGAGAATATTTCCTTCATCATCGTAGATCAATTCCTCATACATCGCAGGTGCGATTCCTTGCGTCAACCCTCCATGGACCTGACCCTGCACAATCATCGGGTTAATTATATTTCCGCAATCGTCGATAGCGACAAACCTTCTTACTTTGATCTCGCATGTTTCCTTGTCAATGTCCACCACACAGATGTAAGAACCGAAAGGGAAGGTCAAGTTTGGCGGGTCATAATAATGGGTCGCTTCGAACCCTGCTTCCATGCCCGGTGGGTGATTGGTGTATGCAGCAAAGACGAGTTCCTGTATGGTCTTGGATTTTTCCGGGGCACCTTTCACAAAAAATTTACCGGGCACCCATTCCAAATCCGCTTCGCTCACTTCTAATAAGTAAGCGGCAATCTTCCTCGCCTTGTCGCGGAGCTTGCGGGAAGCCATTGCTGCGGCCGCTCCTGCCGTTGGCGTGCTGCGGCTGGCATAGGTCCCCAACCCATAGGGCGCTGTGTCCGTATCGCCCTCTTCAACCTGGATGTTTTCGGCAGGAATACCGAGTTCTTCGGCAATGATTTGTGCATAGGTAGTTTCATGGCCCTGGCCTTGCGACTTGGTGCCAAACCTCGCAAGGGCTTTGCCGGTGGGGTGGACCCTGATCTCTGCGCTGTCAAACATTTTAATTCCGAGAATGTCGAAATCCTTGGAGGGTCCTGCTCCCACAATTTCTGTAAAGCTGCAGATCCCGATGCCCATGATTTCTCCTTTCTTCCTTTTTTCCACTTGCTCCTTTCGCATTTTATCGTATCCGATTACATCCATTGCCTTTTGAAGCGCAGGGGCGTAATCGCCGCTGTCGTAGGTCCATCCCGTCGGTGACTTCCACGGGAACTGTTCTTTCTTTATGAAATTCTGCATCCTGAATGCTGCAGGATCTTTTCCAATGGTTGCTGCAAACTTGTCGGTGATACGCTCAATGGCATGGACCGCTTCCGTCACGCGGAATGAGCAACGATAGGCAACCCCGCCTGGAGGCTTGTTGGTGTAGACGGCGTCCGATTCAATAAAGGCTGTATCATAATCATACGAGCCCGTGCAAATCGAAAACAATCCCAACGGGTATTTTGATGGGTTAGCCGCTGCATCCGTATAACCATGATCGGCCAGCACTTTGAACCGTATGCCCTGGATCTTGCCGGCTTTTGTTCCGGCCATTTCTGCGGTAATGTGGTAATCCCTTGCAAATGAATCGGCTTGTAAATTCTCGCTTCTGTCTTCGATCCACTTCACCGGTTTGCCAACCAGAAAGGAAACTGCAATAGCAATCACATAACCGGGATACACCGGTACTTTTCCTCCGAAGCCACCGCCTATATCGGGTGAGATCACCCTGATTTTTTCCTCGGTCAACCCAACATGGCCTGCAACCAAAGCGATGACCGTTCGTATGGCGTGAGGCGCCTGGGTAGTCATGTACATGGTGAGGTAATTATTTACCTTATCATAACTGGCCACGCATCCGCACGTTTCGATGGAGGCTACATGAATGCGGGGGAGGTAAATTTCTTCTTTCACCTTTACCTCCGCAGTTTCAAATAGTTTATCCGTCTTTTTCCTGTCACCGGCTTCCCAATGCCAGATGTGATTGTCTTTTTTATCTTTTTTATCAGGTCTCAAAAGGGGCGCCCCCGGAGCCAACGCTTTATAAGGATCCATGAGCGGCTTCATCACCTCGTATTCCACTTCCACGGCCTCCACGCCGTCGGCTGCCGCATAGCGGCTCGTCGCGATCACGGCGGCTACTTCCTGCGCCTGGTACATCACCGTATCCGTGGGCAATACCATTTGTGTATCAGACATCAGCGTGGGCATCCAATGTAAATTATACTTTTCCAAATCCCGTCCGGTGACAACCGCCACTACACCGGGCGTAGCCATGGCTTTTTCTATTTTGATGCTCTTGATTTTTGCATAGGCGTAGGGGCTTCTGACAATATCCATGTAAAGCATCCCATCCAATTTGATATCATCCACATAATGCCCTTTACCTTGAATAAAGCGGCCATCCTCTTTCCTCTTCATGGAATGGCCCATGCCACTGATTTCCTTTGATGTTTTGCGTTCTTGTATCATGATTGAAATTTATTTCGTGGTGCTATACGAATACAGGTTCGGTAGAAGGTAATTTTTCCCCTCTCAATTTAGCTCCGGCATATTGGATGGCCTTTACTATGTTGTTGTATCCGGTGCATCGGCAAAGGTTGCCTGATATACCCCGTCGGATTTCCTCTTCGGTGGGATTGGGGTTCTTCTCCAATAGTTCTACTGCCCGCATCATCATTCCAGGTGTGCAAAAACCGCAATGAAGTGCGTGGTTCTCTTTGAAGCCTTCCTGGAGTGGATGGAGGCCCGCAGCAGTAGCCAGGCCCTCGACCGTTGTAATTTTTTTGCCATTAGCCTGAATCGCCAGAATCGTACACGACTTAACCGACTTTCCGTCCAGTAACACGGTGCATGCGCCACAATTGGAAGTGTCACAGCCAATGTGCGTTCCTGTTGCATTCAGGTTCTCGCGTATCAAGTGAACAAGCAAAAGTCTTGGCTCTACGGTCACTGTTTTGGGATCACCATTGAGGGTAACTGTAATTTCCTTTTCCATGTGCGTATGGTTATAAATTTTATTTAGCTCTATCCTGTGCTTTGCGAATCATCCGATTTACGAGCACTTTAATCATGGCCCTTTTGTATTCCTCATCACCTCTCAAGTCCTGAGAAGGGTTGCAATCTTCTGCGGCCAGTTGTGCAGCCTGTTCGATGAGTGCATCCGTGATCTTATTTCCCTTGAGGACCGCCTCGGATCTTTTTGCACGCAGGGGAGTAGCATTAACATTAGTAAGGGCTATTCCGATGTAGGAACAGGAGCCTTTGGAATCCACCGTCAATTGAACGGCCACACCGGCGGTTGCATAATCGCCCATCTTCCGTTCCAGCTTGTGATACGCACCTCCACTTCCCTTTGCAGGGGTTGGAATTTTGATCTCCGTGAGAATCTCATCTTTTTGTATGGCGGTGGAGTAAAAACCAAAGAAAAACTCATCAATGGGTACGTTCCGTTGACCTTTCGCTCCCGTGATCACCACCTCAGCCCGCAAGGCGAGCATGACGGCGGGGTGATCGTTGGCTGCATCGCCATGTGCAATGTTGCCGCCGATCGTCCCCATGTTGCGAACCTGAGGATCGGCAATCAGCCGCGAGGCATCCGTAAAAATCGGATACTTCGTTCGAATGATATCGGATTCTTCGAGCATGACTTCCTTTGTGAGTGCCCCAATTTTAAGAAAACCTCCCTCTTCTTTCACGTACGATAAGCCCGGGATGTTGTTGATGTCGATGATGTGTTTCGGTGAGGCAAGCCGGAGCTTCATCATGGGAAGCAGGCTGTGACCGCCCGCAAGAATTTTAGCATCATCACCATGCTTCTTCAGCAAAGCCAGCGCTTCAGGAAGCGTGGCGGGCAACGAATAGTCAAATGGTGCAGGAATCATAATTGATATTAATTAAGGTGAGTCTTAAAATTGCGAGTTCTTAAATATGATTAAAAATACCCGAAAAAGAAACAGAATAGGAGAGTATCTCCGGGAACAGGCCAGGAATCTTAAGCCCATGCTAAATAATTTACCATAGGCAAGTTTTGGGAAATCATACGCCATGAATTTCCCCGGTCATCCGATAAATAAAGGTTGCCATTGTTGGTTCCAAAAGCGAGGGCATCTCCTTTTTTCACAAAAGAATGTCGTAAAACCAGATCAAAAGCGGGCTCGGCTGGTAAACCCTGATGGATTGGAGTCCAGTTTCTGCCAGCGTCTCTTGTTACACAAACGGTTAGTTTTAAATTAACAGGGATCCTACGTTCATCGCTGTGTGCTGGAATTACCCATGCCATGTCTGGATCCTCATCATCGATCGCAAGGGAAAAGCCGTATTTTGGAAATCCATCTTTTCCACTGACGTCTTCCCAACGCTCTCCACCGTTCGTCGTGCGAAAAATTCCGCAGTGATTTTGTTGCCAAAGAATCTCGGGATGAGCGGGGCACAAGATTATTCTGTGCGGGTCATGTCCGATCTCCACCTGCGGGTTGGGCAAATAGGCAGCTACCAGACCCATGTTTTTTGCCTGCCATGATTTTCCTCCATCACGCGTTTCGAAAACGCCTGCACAACTTACGCCAACATAAACATGATCGCTGTCGCGTGGATCGAGTACGATCGAGTGAATGAATGGGTAATCCTTGCCCGCGCCAAACCATTGAGCCGGATCCAGACGGCTGGGGTGGTTCCAAAGGGGTTCTATCAACTGAAAATGTTTTCCATGGTCATCACTGTGAAACAGCCCACCTGGTTCCGTACCAACCCACAATCCCCCCGGCCGGTCCGGTCCTGATTGCTGCATAGACCATATTTTCTTTAGTGTGGCAGGTTTTCCGGGTTTGTAAAAATAATTGCTGAAGCTGGGCACTTTGACCTCCACCCAATGATTGCCTGCGTCTTCCGAAAAGTGAAGTTTTTCACCCCAATGACGATGTGACAGGGCGACCCACCAGATGTTGGTCCGTTCATCAATATAGAGTGATGAAACAGGCAAGCCTTCGAAATGGACCCTGGCGATTATCCAGTTCTTGCTGTTGTTCTTGTAAATGATAAGTCCTTTGGAAGTGCCGACTAAGAGTTTTGGCTGCATAAGAAATGAAGTCAACCCCCGGAGAGCGCTTGAAAGATTAGCAATTCATCGCGCGCGTTGACGGGGTCATTGAGCGTCACGCGGTCCTTGATCAGTTCTCCCTTCAAAAAAATATTGACATGCTTGCGTAGTTGGCCGTTGTCTTCTGTCAGGTAGGTCATAATTCCCGGGAATTGTTGATCAATATTATGCAACGCTTCCTTTACGGAATCGCCGGGAATCTCCAGTTCCGTCAGGGAAGGGAAATAACGTTTAAGTGCGGATGTGAACTTCACTTTAGCCATGTTGCATGGATTCTCTGCCTGTTCGCGATGTAAACAGTTTAACAAAATAGGACAGGTTTCCGTTTACCCATACCCCCAAAAACAAGAGGCTGCAGCCCCCATAATACGATGCGAGCTGGCCTGAAAACAATTCACTTCTCATGATGAGCAAAATCCCGGTCAGCATCAGAAGGCACGATGCGATGGTTTTTCCACCTTTATAATTCCAGACAACAATCCCCAGGGTAAGCACTGCCAGGGAAACGGGAATGTAGGATGTCCACGCCGGCGAATATACCGGCGTTATCGTTTTGGCGCTGCAAACGGTGATCGCGCTGGTGTAAGCCATCACACAAAACGGGCACTTGGGCAATAGGGCAACCAGCAAACTGCTAAAGAATGGATAATGAGGATTTTTAATCCTTACTTTGTTATGCGTTTTGCAGGTGCAATGTTTATTTCCTGAAAACATGGTATAACCAAAAATAGAATTTATTTCCTTGTAAAACTATTCCCCCTCACCTCGTCCTTCATGAAAGAATTACTTCCTCAAATAAGCAAATGGTTAAATGAGAAAAAACCTTTTGCAATCGCCAGGGTCATTCAGACCTGGGGATCCTCGCCACGGCCGGTCGGATCTGCATTGATTATTTCAACCGATTTGGAAATGGCAGGATCTGTAAGCGGTGGCTGCGTGGAAGGGGCCGTTTTGAAAGAAGCAAAAGAAGTGATCTCAAGCCACGGCGGAAAACGATTGTCATATGGCGTGAGCGACGACGAAGCCTGGTCGGTGGGACTCACGTGTGGCGGAAAAGTTCAGGTTTATTTACAATCCTACCCTGTTGAAAAGTCAGAGATTGAGGTTTGGCAAAAATTGCTGGAAAACCTTTCGGCAAACAAGAGCTGCGTTCTGGTGACCACTTTGCGGGACGGCGAAAGCAAAAATTCCCTGATTACCCCGGAAGGAAAAGTCATCGGGACTACTCTTCCGCCGGAAGTAGAAAAACTATCAAGTGAAGCATTCCTCAAAAGGAGTCATACCTCAGTGGAGGTGGAACAGACTCAGTACTTTATTCAGGTATTTCCAAGACGGAGCCAGTTGCTCATCATCGGAGCAGCACACATTACCGCCGACCTTGTTCAGCTGGCAAAACTTCACGATTTCGAAACGATCGTCATTGACCCGCGGGGAGCATTTGCCCAGAACACAAGTTTTATTGTTGCGCCGGACCGGATCATTGAAAAGTATCCGTCAGAAGTGTTAAGCGAATTTGAACTCGATTCCTTTACCTACGCGGTGATTTTGTCTCACGACCCCAAAATAGATGACAATGCATTGCAGATCTTATTGCGTTCCAAGGCCGCTTATATCGGTGCCCTGGGAAGCAAAAAAACACATGAGAAGAGGATCGGAAGACTCAAACAGGCTGGATTTTCAGATGATGAAATCAGCAGGATAGAGGCCCCCATCGGGATCGATATTCATGCGCAAGGGGCCAAAGAAATTGCGCTCAGTATTTTTGGCTCGGTCATTAAGGTAAAGAATGCGTATTTATGAATTGATCGTTCTGATCCTGTAAAAGAGAAAACAGAGTTTGTTAATATATTAAAGGAGTATAATAAAAAAATTATTGTTGACTTGCAGTAAACAGAAGGCGCAAGTGATCCACAGACCCCTTGCGCCTTCTTTGAGGATATATATAATTATTTACTTTTCTTAGCACTTACGGCATTGATCAACCCTCCAACATCATAATAATCTGAATAGCTGATTACCTTGTTGTCGTTGTTAAACTCAGCCGTCGCGTAGTAGTTAACGGCAGTCTTTACGCCTGATTTATGAACGCTGCTCCATTGGCCATAGTATCTCACACTTCCATCCGGCTCATGCGTCACAGAATCAATACCCGGTAAGAAAATAGGGTGCAGGAGTTTAATGCTATCGAAGTCAGTGACATAAAAAGTTAAGGTCTTTCTCCAATCTTCTTTTGTGCCTGGTGAAGCACCGTACGCACCAGAATTGTAGACTGCTTTATCATCAATGTAGGACGCCCAGCCATCCAGCTGTTCATCCTGGAAAGCCTGGAGACTGGCCTTCAATGCGCTTAGATTCTTTTCGTAAAGGGCTTTTGTCTCAGCACCTTTGGACGATGAATCATCCGTTTTTGGAGCTTGATTGCATGACAGCAGCGCAATCGACAGCAGGGTACAAAAGATAATTTTGTTCATGGGAGATGTTTTGGGTTTATTGAAATCTTGCAAACAAATAGAACCTAGGCATCATCTTGCAGCGTCTTAACACGGACAAAAGGCAGCAATCAGAAGCTTACGCCACCGCCTGCAGTGCCCGCTTGAGATAAACTTTTGCCAGATGCTTTCTGTATTTTTCAGAAGCGTAATGATCGCTTAAGATGGTTACGCCTTCAGCAGCGGCTTTCGAGGCAGCTTCTATAGAAGTTGCATCCAGTTTTTTTCCCGCCAATGCCTTCTCCGCCGCCGTGTCACGGAAGGCGAAATTAGAAACTCCCGTAAACCCAATATTTACTTTTCCGTCCCCCGTCTTCACAACGGCACATCCTACGATCGCGAATCGGGAAGCAGGCTGGGGAAACTTTACATAAGCGCTTTTGCTTCCGGCCACCACGGGAACATGAACGGCCGTGATGATTTCGCCTTCACCGAGGGAAGTGGCAAACATGCCCTTAAAAAATTCTGTGGCTTTGATTTTTCTTGCGCCATTTTTCCCCTCTACCGCAAAGGTGGCATCGGTGGCCAGGACTACCGCGGCCCAATCGGCGGCTGGATCTGCATGGGCCAGGCTGCCCCCGATGGTGCCCTTGTTGCGCACCTGCACATCGCCAATAGAAGCTGCTCCCTGCGCAAATACCGGCAGCTTGCTTTGAATGACTTTGTTGGAGGCGATCTCCTGGTGCGTCGTTGCTGCGCCGATAATTATTTCAGAGCCAGACTCTTTTATCCCTCGCAAAGCCGCGATGGAGGCGATGTCCACCAGTTTGGATGGCTGGTTCAGGCGAAGTTTCATGGTCGGGATCAAGCTATGCCCACCCGCCAGCAATTTTACATCACCAGAAGTCAAGGCCTTGATAGCTTCATCGACTGAATTTGCTTTTTGATAGGAGAAAGATAATGGGATCATATTGTTTGGTTTTCGGAGTTAATTCAACGTTAAACTATCGTGTATTTTAAAACGAAGTAAGCAATAGGCAATTGGCAAAAGGCAATATGTAAGAGCCTGCCTGATCATATTTTGCCTACTGCGCATTGCCTATTGCCTATTTACATTTCAACCCTGCAATGCATTCCATACTCTTTCCGGTGTCAACGGCATCCGGATGTCTTTCACCTTCTTGCCACCGCTCCAAAGCGCATCGATCACGGCATTGACCACCGCTGGGGTAGCACCAATACATCCTGCCTCGCCTGCGCCTTTCACACCCAACGGATTATGCGGACACGGCGTCACCTGGCTTGCCGTCTCAAACATGGGCATATTGTCGGCCCGTGGCATGCAATAATCCATGTAGGAGCCGTTGGAAACCTGTCCGTCTTCATCGAATTCCACGCCTTCGAAAAGCGCCTGACCAACACCCTGTGCTACTCCGCCATGAATTTGCCCTTCCACAATCATGGGGTTGATCACTGTTCCGACATCATCGACTGCCACAAAGCGTTTGAGATCTACTTTTCCGGTTTCTTTGTCGACCTCGACCATGGCAATATGGCAACCAAACGGATACGTGAAGTTGGCGGGGTCATAGAAACTGACGAAGTCGAGGCCGGGCTCAAGGTCCTTTGGATAAACATGGGGTACATATGCATTTAGCGCCACCTCTCCAAAGCCCATTGATTTGTCCGTCCCTTTGATGGTGAACTTACCACCTGCAAATTCAATATCTTCACTGCTTGCCTCCAGTTTATGGGCTGCGATCTTTTTGCCCTTATCAATAATTTTATCGATACTCTTCATAATGGCCGAGCCGCCTACCGCGATACTCCTTGAACCATAAGTGCCCATTCCAAAGGCAATGCTGTCGCTGTCGCCATGAACGATTTCCACATCTTCCATGGCGATGCCGAGCTTATCGGCGACCACCTGGGCAAAAGTAGTTTCATGTCCCTGACCATGAGAATGCGACCCTGTGAATACGCTGACTTTTCCAGTCGGCTGAACGCGTACTTCACCGACTTCGTACAAACCGGCTCTTGCACCAAGGGAGCCTACAACCGCCGAGGGTGCAATGCCACAAGCTTCGATGTAAGTCGAAAACCCGACGCCAAGTAATTTTCCGTTCTTGGCGGCTTCCTTTTGCTGCTTCCTGAAATCTTTATATCCAAAAATCTCCAGTCCTTTTTTCAGGACTCCCTCGTAATTGCCGCTGTCGTACTGCAATGCCACCTGTGTTTGATAACCCGGCTGTTTTACACCATCAAAAGGAGGAATGAAATTCTTGAATCGGAGTTCGGCTGGGTCAACACCCATTTCCAAAGCACCCAGATCAATCAACCGCTCCAGGAGGTATGTGGCTTCCGGCCGGCCAGCACCGCGATAGGCGTCCACGACCGTAGTATGTGTAAACACACCGGTAACATCCACATTTATTTTGGGTGTGGTATAAAGTCCTTGTAAGAGTGTACCGTGCAGATAGGTGGGCACACAGGTTGAGAAGGTGGAGAGATAAGCTCCCAGGTTGGCTATGGTTTTCACGCGGAGCGCGAGAATTTTTCCTTCTTTATCAAAACCCATTTCAGCTTTAGTAATATGATCCCGGCCGTGGGCGTCCAACAGGAAACTTTCGGCACGCTCAGAAGTCCATTTAATGGGCCTGCCTATTTTCTGAGAACACCAGGTAACCAGCGCTTCTTCCGTGTAGTGATAGATTTTACTTCCAAAACCACCTCCGACATCCGGGCCCACAACGCGGACCTTATGTTCAGGAAGTCCCAGAACAAAGGCGCACATCAACAAACGAATCAAATGCGGGTTTTGCGTGCTTGTATATAAAGTGTATCTGCCACTGGTGGAATCATAGGAACCAATATAGCTCCGTGGCTCAATGGCATTGGGCGCCAAACGCTGGTTCACAAAATCCAATTTGGTGACGTGAGCGGCTTTGGACATCGCCTCGTCGACTTCAGCCTTTGGATTTCCGAGCTCCCAATCAAAACAAATATTATTAGGAACATCATCGTGAACCAAAGGCGCCCCTGATTTGACGGCCTCCGATGCGTTGACGACATTTGGAAGTTTTTCATAATCTACGATCACCGCTTCGAGGGCATCCACCGCCTGTTCACGCGTATCCGCAACGATAAATGCAACCGGGTCGCCAACGTGTTTTGTCCTGTCGGCAACCAGCAAGGGATGCTTGGGCTCCTTCATCGTTGCTCCATTCTTGAAATTCACCTGCCACCCGCATGGAACTCCGTTTAGGGCGGCCACATCAGCACCGGTGAAAATGGCGACTACGCCCGGCATTGATTTCGCTCGCGTCGTATCAATTCTTTTTATTTTGGCATTGGCATAAGGACTGCGCACAAATGCGCCGTGGGTCATGCCCGGCAAAATGATGTCATCTGTATAATTTCCCTTTCCGGTGGTAAACCGTTTGTCTTCAACCCGTTTTACCGGTTTTCCGATGTAACCTGTTGTTGTACTCATCGTTTTGGGATTTACATTTTTTTGGCAGCGTATTGAATGGACTTAACAATATTGTGATAGCCTGTGCATCGGCAGAGATTTCCTTCGAGGGCAATACGGATTTCCTCTTCGGTAGGCTTCGGGTTAGTGCTTAATAAGTCAGCGGCCGTCATGATCATACCCGGTGTGCAAAAACCGCATTGAAGACCGTGCTCTTGATGAAATCCCTCTTGCAAGGGATGAAGTGTGCCATTCTTGGCCAGACCCTCGATGGTCGTAATGTTGCTTCCATCCGCCTGTACCGCAAGCAGCGTACAGCTTTTTACAGCCTTGCCATTGACGTGGATTGTGCATGCCCCACATCCGCTGGTATCGCAACCAATGTGCGTGCCTGTGAGGCGAAGCGTGTCGCGCAAATAATGCACCAATAGCAACCTTGGTTCAACTTCGTGGCTGTAATCCACGCCGTTGACCTTGATTTTGATTTTCATATTCATAAATCAAAAATGTTTGAGTTCGAAAGCGAAAATAAGGGAGGAGCAATACAATGATTCTAAAGTAGGAATTTTTCCCGGATATCTAATTGGCAATTCCACCAATTATTTATTGTGTTCTTTGTGCTTCTCGCTGACATTCCTAATGGCTATCGGGAGGCGGAGGGTTGATGGAAAACAGGTGTCCTGGCCGCGAAGAGAGAATAGGGGGGAGGATTATTATTGACAGTAAAGGATCTAGCCTCCGCTTACGGGGGGGATGATCACTACCTCTTCATCATTGTGGAGGATGTAGGCGTCATCTTCGTAATTGTCGCCCACCGCAAAGGCCAGCGATTTTAATTCCGAAAAATCAGGGTAGAGGTGAAAAAGGTTTTTCTTCAGCGTTGAAATGGTATCCCCTTCATTCAGTTCCAATTCCAGCTGCTTGGATTGAAGTATTTCCCTGGCTATTCCGAATGCTATTAAATTGACCTTCATTGTCGATTATCGATTAATTTACAGCAAAACACGCAAAGAACGCAAAGTTCCGCAAAGATAGTTATACATAGTAACCCTTGGCACCCCTTGGTGTCTTTGCTGTAAAACTTTAAACATCAGCGCTGGTTTCTAAAAACTTTTTCATTTCCCGCCACGATAGTGTTGCACAGTCGTAGCGCTCGGGAAAATCATGGACACCTGTAAACGCAAGGAAATCGTCCGACAATGGTAAGTCATGGTCTCTGGATTCCTTGTTGATGAAACGCAGGAATTGATCGCACAGTTCCAATGCCCCTTTCAAAGGTTTGCCTTCCAGCGTCTTTGCCAGTATGGAAGTCGAGGCCTTTGAAATGGCACAGCCGAATCCATGGAAATGCAATGCTCTCAAGGTCTTGGGATCTGAATCCACGTAAACTTCAAAACGGTCTCCACAGATCGGATTATGGGCCTTGATGATGTTTTTGGCATTCCCCTTTTTTTCAAAATGAAAGGGGGTTTCATTGTGTTGTTTGATAATTTCAGAATACAATTTCTTCAGATCATCGTTCACGACCAGAATTTTTTAAGTTCAACCAGGGCACTGATTGTTTTGTCAACGTCATCGCGGGTATTGTAAACGGAAAAAGATACCCTCACGGTAGCAGGAACCCCCATGGAATCCAGCAATGGCTGGGCGCAATGATGACCGGCCCTGACCGCAATATTGGAACTGGCTAAAAAACTCGCCACATCGTGCGGATGAATAGCGTCAACCTGAAAGGAAACAATACCGCCAAAATTCTTTGGGCTTCCCACGCGTTTGATATTTCCCAGCGATTTTATGCCTTCGATAAATTGGGTGCTTAATAGTCTGGCATGAGAGGTCGTTTCATTCAGATTCAATTGCTGAATAAAATCGATTGCTGTTCCCAACCCGATCACGCCGGCGATATTTGCCGTGCCGGCCTCCAGGCAGTGGGGGTAGTCTAAGAATTCCGTCCTAGTGAACTCCACATTTTTGATGCTGCCCCCACCATAATTGATTGGAGTAACTTGCGAGGCGAATTCCTCTTTGCAAAACAAAATTCCTGTTCCCAGCGGCCCAAACATTTTGTGCGCAGAAAATGCAAGAAAATCCGCATCCATTTTTTTTATTTCGATGGGGTAGTGACCCACGCTTTGTGCTCCGTCGATCAGTACAGGAATATTTTTCTTGTGGGCGAGGGAAATAATTTCTTCAACCGGGTTGATAGTCCCCAACACATTTGAAATGTGTGTTATGGCTACCAGCTTGGTCCGGTTGCTTAGCTGAGCCTCTAATTTATCCAATACCAATTCACCGTCCTGATTGACCGGAATAATTTCAAGACCGGCCTGGGTTTGGTCACAAACCTGTTGCCAGGGAATTAGGTTCGCGTGGTGCTCCATCGCGGAAATCAGCACGTTATCACCCTTCTTCAGCCTTTTCTTTAAGTATCCCTGGGCGACGATGTTGATCGATTCGGTGGCGCCCTTCGTGAAGGCAATGGTTCCGGGGTTGGAAGCGCCGATCAGACTGATCACTTTTTTCCGCACATCTTCATAACGCTGGGTTGCCTGGGCCGAAAGCTCATAAAGACCACGATGAACATTGGCGTTTTCCTTTTCGTAGAAATCGGTGATGGATTGAATCACAGATCGTGGCTTCTGGGACGTTGCGGCACTATCGAGATAAACCAGCTCCGGCCGGTGGGAAAAAATCGGGAAGCAGGCTTTTAGTGATTTGAGTGGCAATGCCATGGTAGAATTCTTGGGTATAAAGATAACTCCTCCATTGAACAAGATTCGCCT
>JBGPGZ010000008.1:0-21920 GCA_041484175.1 Cyclobacteriaceae bacterium
CAATAGATAATCGATAGCACGCGCCTCAAATGCTTTGATCGCATAATCATCAAAGGCGGTGGTAAAAATGACAGCTGGCGGATTTTCAATTAGTTCAAGCATTTCAAAGCCATTGATTTTCGGCATTTGGATGTCCAGGAAAATCAAATCCGGCTGATGTTGGGCGATGGCCTTAACACCCTCAAATCCGTCGCCGCATTCCTGCACGACCTCAACCGTCGGGTAGGCCTGCAGGTACTCCTTCAGCATTACCCGGGCTAACGGTTCATCATCGATGAGGATCGTTTTGATCATGCGTGCTGCGGAATTTTAATCGTCGTAATAAATGTATTTTCTTCTTGTCGCGTAGTCAACAAGTTGTTTTGAAAATAGAGCAGATAAAGCCTCCGGTGAATTGAATTCAGACCGAAGCCAGTCCCCTGGCGCGGCTGTGCGGTGGCCGGATCATAAGGGTTTTTCACTTCCAACACGAGTTGAGCATTCTCTGACCTTGCCGTGAGGGCAATGGTAATCTCCCCTACCGTGTCATAGAGCCCGAATTTAATGGCATTCTCAACAATGGGCTGAAGCAGCAGCGAAGGGAGCTTCAGCCCTAAACTTTCATCATCGTGTTTTATGGTTGTGGTCAGGCGGTGGCCAAATCTCACTTTTTCAATTTCCAGGTAAAGCTGGAGGTGCTTGAGTTCTTCTTCTAAACTGACAACCTGGCGTTCATCTTTTTTTACGGTGCCCCTTAGAAAATCGGACAACTGCTGAATCATGCTCGTGGCCTGTTCTGGCTGGGATCCCATCAGGGCGCTGATTGAGTTTAGACTGTTAAACAGAAAGTGTGGCTGAAGTTGCATCCGCAGACTGGAAAGCTCCGCCTCCCGCGCAAGGCGCGTAGCATCTTCTTTGCGCTTTTCATTTTCCATACGCTCACTAACATAAACCCAAAACCAGGTAAGGATCGCAATGATCACAATCATCAGCCAGTCAAACACGCCACGGATAAACAACGACTGTTCCAAAAAGGCCGGGTAAGCCGGCGTGTCGGCAATAGCCTGCGTTATCAGCCAGCGCTGAAAAAAGGTACACAGTCCTGCTAAGGCAATACTCCAACCCAAAACATACAAGGAATTCTTTGGGCTTGGTTGATAAAAATGCATGGAGGTGTTGATCGTGTAGCCAGCCGCCGCCAAGACGCATTGTGTGATGGCAGCATCGGTGAGACCAATCCGCCAATCATATCCGATTTGGTTTAGCAAATAGGCCTGTATGCCGGTCCACAGGAGCCACCAACCAGTATATCCGATGCCTATTTTGTAGTATGAGATTCCCGATTTGTGTAACACTTCCTCGCTTAAAATACCGGACGATGTCTTAACTGCATGGCGGCTGCCTTTTGGTGTACGTAATTGATGTAGGGCTCTGCCTCTTCCCGTTCATGGATCTGCGAATATAACTCCTGCCCGTCTTTGAGTTTGTGCAGTGGAAATAATTCAGCGATATTCACGAACTCCCATTTCACAAGTTGGTCATAATCGTTGAGAAAACTTGCTTCCTCCTGAAGACCCAGTATGCGCGCTTTCAAAAATGCTTCTTCAAAGTGAGTGGCGCTGATCAGACGCAGGTGCTCATCAAACTGTGATTTCTGCACACCTTCACCGTTGCTGATCCGGAATATGATTTTTGCTATGAACCAGTTCATCACACTTAATGGTTAATGATTAGTAACTTTTAATATCGATTCCTCCGAAAATGCAGGTACCGCTGAGTTTGAGGACTTTAGTTGGATCGGGCGCGTCTTTTACTTGTGGACGCTTATCTTCGATCGATCCAAAAAGACAGACAACATCCGATTTGAGACTCCAATGCGGAGGCACAATCAACTTGGTTCCGCCAAATACTTGCGTGACATCGATGTTTGCCGTTCCCTGGATGTCCGCTTGCATGAAATTGAGGTCGGTGCCGCCAAAGAAGGTGGTGATATCGCCTCCTTTAAAGTCCTTGGTGATAATGTTTTTGCGCGTGCCGCCAAAGATAGACGTGCTGTCAATTTCATCTTCGGAAGAAACCGTTGGCGAACCCCAATCTCTTGGGCGGCCCCAATGCCGATGGCGGCCCCGCGGCCTGAAGATCATGAACAGCCCGAAGCTAATGATCAGCAGGGGCCATATGTATTCCCGGAAGGAAACTTCGGGCAACATGTCATCGATTAAAAAGGCGCTGCCAACCAGGATCGGTACCATCCAACCGAAGCCCCGGAAAGAATGCTTTGCCCCAACGAACAGACCGATAACGATGAGCAACATTTTCCACGTAAAAACCCACGAAGGGATGTCCACTCCGAATTGTCTGGCCAGCAACAAAGCACCAACGGCGACCAGAATGGTACCGCCGAATACGCGGCCTGAGCGGTGATCCAAATTGCTCCCGCCTTGTTCAGCTTCTTTGACGATCTTGTCTTTCAGATCTTTTGAATACTTTTCGTTATAATTTTCCATGACCCTTGCTATTTTTTTGAATTGATACCCAAATCAACGCAAGAGTAGACAGCGGTGCCACACGGAAAAGGCGGAAGAGGGGTGAAAGTAGGTAAACGCCGGAATGGCGCAGGTGAACGGATTGGCTTTTACTGATGATAGGATGAGTTCAAGCAACTTTGCGATAAATCAGTTTTCCGATATTTTCACCCAAATTTTGACCCTGGTGCCGCAGGGTCCCTTGGTGTTTCAATCCACCAAGGGCCTTTTTTTGGCCGGGATTTACGAATTGCCGAATGACTATTGAGATTCATTTCTCGGACCAAGCACCCATTTCATCATCGGCCCGCTGGTCATGCTGGTCACCAGCGCCATGATCACGAGCGAAACAAAAATGGTTTCGCTGATCAAACCGGACTCCAGGGCGATCAGTCCTAAAATAATTTCCATCGCTCCCCGGGCATTCATGCCAAAGCCGGCTGCCAGCGATTCGCGCTTGGAGAAACCTCCGAGGTAGGCGCCCACCCCGCAACCGATCAACTTGCCCGCAAAGGCAATAACGATGATCACCAGGGTGATTAACGGGTCAAAATGAATCAGAAAGTTGACTTTCAAGCCGATGCTGACAAAGAAAAGGGGAGCAAAGATATTATTGATAAATTGATGGACGATCTCCTTTGCCTTTTCCGACAGATGCTCTGAATCCCCCAGCGCAACACCAATCATAAAGGCTCCAAAGATGGCATGAATGCCAATGAATTGTGTGAAGGCCGCACCTAAGAAGCAAAGTGCCATGGAAAGTGATAACAAGCCACCGGGCCAGGCCAGGTTTCGATTCACCCATGGAAGGACCCGGTTGAGCAAGCCACGCCCCAGGGTCAGCATGAGAACAGCAAAACCCACGGTGAGCAGGATCGTATAACCGATAGACATTTGCTGGCCTTTGCCGATGAGACTGAGGATGACAGAGAAAATCATCCAACCAATAACATCATCGACCATGGCCGAGGCCACCACCAGCATTCCGATCTTTGTTTTAAATAACTTAAGATCCATCATGATTCGCACGATTACGGGCAGGGCCGAAATGCCCATCGCCGTTCCCATGAAAAGGGAGAAAAGCAATAAATCGTCGTTGCCGGTATCTCCGAAGAAAGATGGAAATGAATAGGGTACAATAAATCCGATAAAGAAGGGTATAATCAATCCCAGAAAGCTGGTGGAAAGAGCCTGCTTCCCTTGCTGAAAAACGATATGAAGATCAACCTCAAGACCGGCGATGAAAAGCAGCAGCACCACTGCCACCCGAGTGAAGCCATCCAGGGCAAGGGTCGAGTAGCCTATTTTGGGAAACAGAAAATCAAAGGACTCAGGCGACAATGTTCCCAGGATGGTCGGCCCAAGGATGAGACCCGCAACAATTTCGCCAACGACGGCAGGTTGCTTGAATTTCCGCGCAACTTCTGCCATGGCCCGGCCCAGTGCGAGCATCACGCTGAGTTGAATCATCAACTGGATGAGTTCACCGTGCGATAGTTTAGCCACGATGGGCCTCCTTTCTTGGGTGAACAATGAGCAGGTTGCAGGGGAGATCGGCAAAGACATATTCCAAATCGTGAGGGAAGACACGATCAAAGAGTCTGAAACGGCGGGCGGGGGACCCCACTACGAGCCAGTCAGCCTGCTTGCGTTGTGCGAACTTGCATAATTCAAAACCAGATTTTCCGGACAGCATTTTAATATTAATCTTGACCCCATCGTGCGGGATTTTGCCCAACATTCTTTCGACCTGATCGATTTCGTCCTGCAGCAGCTGTTGTTTGATATCGCCGTATTCCTCTTCAGAGTGTTGGTCTGCGGCGGCCATGGCCAGCCCGTATAATTTTATTTCCCGCACAATGTGGATCCACGCATGATTGCCAGCTTTGCCCAACCGGCAGGCAGCCGCCAAAGCCTCCTCTACAAAAGGACTGTCTTCCGCATTCACCACAATGTTCCTGATCGGTCGGGGCTCCGTCATGGGATTCGTGATCATCATCAGGGAGCAATCCGCCTTGCGCATGATCTTTCGGGCGATTGTTCCGACATAATACTCCACCAGGTTTTCGCGGCTGAGTGCGCCGGCTATCAGGAGATCGAGTCTTTCGCGAAGGCATATTTTCAGGATTTTGTCGGCTGGGTCACCATCTTCCCAAATTACTTTGATTGTATTTTCAGAGAGCCCCACTTTTTCCAATAATTGTTTGAGCATTTTCCGCTCAGTTGTTCCCGACGATCCAATATGCACCAGTACTAACTCGGCGTTGAATAAATTCACCAACCTTGCCGTTTCGGAAAGCAAAGCCTCGGCCGTAGGTGAAAAAGCCAGGGCAAATCCTATGCGCTGAAAAGACTCCATTGGAATTTTCAATTTAATTTGAATTTTTCACTTTCCAGTGAAGTGACATGAGTTTGTTTTTGATTTCCATTTTTATATTACCAAATTAATTTGTACTTAAGGTAATGGTTCCCAAGTAACTGCCTGTCCAAGAATGACCTTCCAAAAATTGGTGCTGGGCGATCAGCCCATCGAAACGGAGAAACAAAAAAGAAAAATACTCTTAGGGGTGTATTTGATTTTGATGTACCTGGGAATTGACGCGTTTTTTTTCATTGTTAACTTATTTAACTCCCAGGGAACTCCTGTCACCCTATTGATAGGAACCATCGTTTCCTTCATTTGTCTGATATTAATTAAACAACGATGGGTTGATACAGCGTTGTTTTTACACCTTGCCCGATCTAATTTTTTCGCGTTCTATTTCTCGACGATTGATGTTGACCCATATCAAACAGGTGTCTATCTTTATTTCATTCCTTGCGCTTTGGGACCACTGGCCGTCTTTGGTTACCATGAGCGATGGAAAGGTATCAGCTTTGCTCTGATCAGTTTTACCCTCTTTGTGATTTCCATTTTTGAACCTTCAAAATTTTCGCCGCAGGAACCTCACTTTTATTTCATAACCAATTTCCTGGTTGTCCTTACGGTCGGATTGTTGATCTTGCTTTTTTTTGACAGGATGGTCATCGAATCGGAGAATAAGGTTATTCAGAAGAACGATGAGCTGTTGAAAACCAACATGGAGCTTGATCGATTTGTTTATAGCGCGTCCCACGATTTAAGGGCTCCGTTAAGTTCGATTCTTGGTCTTGTTCAAATCTATCATTTCACCGCCGATGAGAATAAACGAAAAGAAATCGTTGACTATATCCAGACCCGCGCTCTTAAGCTGGATGATTTTATCAGGGAAATTCTGGATTATGCGAGGAATACGCGCATTGAGGTGATGCATACCACTGTTGACCTCCATGAGGTTGTTCGAGGGGTCCTTGACAACCTTCGTTTTATCAAGGGATTTGAGAAAATCAGGACCAACATCGAATGCCCCTCCAATGGTGAGGTTAAAACGGAGCCGGAGCGATTGAAAGTCATTTTGACTAATCTTTTGTCAAATGCCATCAAATACCAGGATCCGGGCAAAAACGAACCTTTCATAAAAGTCACTATTGAAAAAGAGAATTCCTGGTATTCCGTGATCGTTCAAGACAATGGCATTGGCATCAAACCGAACCATCAACCGAAAGTGTTCGACATGTTCTATCGGGCGAACGACAGCGTCGAAGGATCCGGTCTGGGCCTTTACATCGTAAAAGAGACGGTCGAACGGCTCCATGGAAGAATTGAAATGACGTCAGAGTTTGGACAAGGGACCACCTTTAAGGTTTCTTTGCCAATTGTCGATTAAGGGCCCCCATGGCAGAGGAACCGTCACCTTTCCATTGAGCTCATTTCTCCTGATCTGCGATCAGAAAAAATTTTCGATTTTGCCTTAAACCTTGCACGGAACGATTTATGAACGGTATTCACAGGCTGAAAAGATTCGCGCTGATTAGCTTTGGCTCTTGTTTAAATACATTTGATGCGAAAACTGGCAGTAAATCTGATCCTTGGGAAAGAACCCCATCATGTCACCCCTGCAGAATTGAAGAAAGCATTGCTTTCCGGGTACTATTCAATATTGGGGATGATCGTGTGCTTTGTTTACTGGGTTATTGACCTTTTTGATCACATTGCCGAAACTACCGGAGTTTACACGATAAGCTTTGCTCTTTTGACCACCGCATTCGTATTGAACCGGAAGGGTAAAAGGACGTTATCCAACTATATTCTTTTACCGTCGGTCAACCTGACTGTGTACCTGATTACTTCGAGCGAAGCCTATGAGCTGGGGGGATTTATTTTCTTCCCCGTTTGCTGCCTGGGGGCCTTTGCCCTTTTTGGTTATCATGAAAAACGGAAAGCATTTATCTTTAGCGCACTTTCCCTGCTTTTGTTTTTCGCCGCTTATTTTCTCGAATTTTCTTTCCTGCCCGAGCGAAGCTATGATATTTCGATGCTTCAATTCAATATGATTTTTAACTTTTGCTCGGCGCTTGTGGCTTCGGTAGCGGTGGTGTACTTGCTGATTGATATCAATCACTCGCAAGAAATAGAAATCCTTGAAAAAAATAAATTACTTCTAAAAACCAATACTGAGTTGGACAGATTCGTGTACAGCACTTCTCACGATTTGCGAGCTCCGCTGGCTTCGATTATGGGGCTGTTGAACATATCCAAAGCGAGCGACAACATGAAGGACATAAAGAAATATATGAACCTGATGGATGACCGGGTTCGCTCGCTGGAAGTTTTTATCAGGGACATCACCGACTATTCAAGAAACAACCGACTTGAGATAAAAAAGGACAAATTCAATCTAAAGGAATTGGCGGGTGAGGTATGGGAAGACCTTCGCTATGCCCCGGAGGCAAGCTCCGTTGATTTTCACCTTGCCTTTCAGGAGAATACAGAGATTGAAAGTGACCGTAGCCGTTTAAAAGTAATTCTTGGCAATCTGGTATCCAACGCAATTCGCTATCACGACCTTTCGAAAACGGATCGATTCATACGCTTGACGGCACAAACCAATGGCCATGCAGTATACCTGGAGGTGGAAGACAACGGCCAGGGGATTGCTCCCGAATACAAGATGAAGGTCTTTGACATGTTTTTCCGCGCCCATGAAAAATCGAAGGGGTCTGGACTTGGCCTTTATATTGTCAAAGAAACAGTCGCGAAACTTCAGGGTACGGTAGACTTGGAATCTCAGCTTGGTGTCGGGTCGACATTCAGTTTAAGACTTCCCTTTTTGCACTCATTGCCCGCTTAAGGCAAAAAACCTCAATTCTTCTATCTTTGCGCCTTATGGCTCAGCAAGAAGACAATCTTTTGAAGAAAGTGATCTCCCATGCCAAAGAGTATGGGTTTGTTTTTCCTTCCAGTGAAATCTACGACGGTCTTGCAGCGGTGTACGATTACGGCCAGAACGGTGTGGAGCTTAAGAATAACATTAAAGAATACTGGTGGCGATTTATGACCCAACTTCACGACAACATTGTTGGGATTGATTCTGCCATCTTTATGCACCCGACAACGTGGAAAGCTTCCGGTCACGTGGATGCCTTTAACGATCCGATGATCGACAACAAAGACTCCAAGAAACGCTATCGCGCCGACGTACTCATTGAGGATGCCATCACCAAGATGGAAGAGAAGGTTGAAAAAGAGACGGAAAAAGCTGCAAAGCGTTTCGGTGAATCTTTTGATCGGGCAATGTTCCTCGCAACGAACCCCCGTGTGCAGGAGTACCAAAAAAGGATCGATGAAACAAATGCACGGCTGAAAGAGGCCATGGGAAGTTCAGACATGGCCGCCATGAAGCAATTAATCCTGGATTTGGAAATTGCCGATCCTCTCTCGGGCACGCGCAACTGGACGGATGTCCGGCAATTTAACCTGATGTTCTCCACTGAAATGGGATCGATCGCAGAGGATGCCAACAAGGTTTACTTGCGTCCGGAAACAGCCCAGGGTATTTTCGTCAACTTCCTGAATGTGCAAAAGACCAGCCGGATGAAAATCCCCTTTGGGATTGCCCAGATTGGCAAGGCATTTCGAAATGAGATCGTGGCGCGCCAGTTTATCTTCCGGATGCGGGAGTTTGAGCAAATGGAGATGCAGTTCTTTGTAAAGCCAGGGGAGGAGATGAAGTGGTATGAGTTTTGGAAAGAAAAACGGATGAAGTGGCACCGGGCCATGGGTCTGGGGTCCCAGAACTACCGCTTTCATGACCATTTGAATTTAGCCCATTACGCTAATGCGGCTTGTGATATTCAGTTCAACTTCCCGATGGGCTTCAAGGAGCTTGAGGGTATTCATTCGCGAACTGATTTTGATTTAAAGAACCATGAGAAGTACTCCGGGAAAAAGCTCCAATATTTTGATGTTGAGTCCGACCAGAGCTTCATCCCTTATGTAGTTGAAACATCGATCGGATTGGATCGCATGTTTTTGGCTGTACTTTCAAATTCTTACAAAGAAGAAAAACTGGCGGCAGCCGAAGGAAAAGAAGAAGGAACGGAGCGTGTCGTACTTTCCATTATTCCTGCCTTGGCTCCGGTAAAGGCGGCCATCCTGCCTTTGGTAAAGAAAGACGGGCTTCCGGAGAAAGCGGAAACCATATTCCATGACCTGAAATACGATTTTCGTTGTTACTATGAAGATAAGGACACCATTGGCCGGAGATACAGAAGGATGGACGCTATTGGCACACCTTATTGTATCACCATCGATCACCAGACGCTACAAGAGGACACGGTGACACTCCGCAACAGGGACACTATGAAACAGGAACGGGTGGCAGTTGCTTCTTTGAAGCAAACTATACGGGATTCAGTTTCCATTCCTGAGTTACTCAAAAGGATTTAAAGCGACGGACGCAATAGCATGGTGAGCTGGCTTCCCTTGTTTTCTTCTCAAAGAATCGGACAAAAAAATTCGTCCGTGGCCGAGCAGTCGCGCAGCGCGTTTGAGCAGGACTATGACCGCATCATCTTCTCTCATCCCTTCAGAAGGTTGCAGGATAAAACGCAAGTGCACCCACTGCCGGAACATGATTTTGTGCACACACGTCTTACGCATAGCCTGGAGGTCTCTACCGTTGGGAGATCCCTTGGAAAAAAGACAGGAGAAATAATCCTGCAGCGCCACCCTGACCTGGTCGACAAAGTTTCATTATTTGATTTCGGAGCGATTGTAGCAGCCGCTTCGCTCGCGCACGATCTCGGCAATCCCCCCTTTGGGCATGCCGGGGAAGATGCCATCTCTGAATTTTTTCTGCACCACCCTGTCGGACAAGGATTCAAAACAAGAGTCACAGAAGAGCAGTGGGCTGAACTGGTGAGATTTGAAGGTAATGCACAAGGCTTCCGCATTCTGAACAAAAACCAGTATGGATTGTCTCTAACCTATTCTACGTTGGGTGCTTTTACGAAGTACCCTTGTCCCGCATTTTTCCCAAACCGCAACAAGGCCAGGAAAAGCCAGCGAAAGTTTGGTTTTTTTGAATCCGAGCAGGACTCATTCAACGAAGCAGCTTCCCAACTTCAGCTCGTCCAGGTTGAGCCTCATGTTTGGTGCCGGCATCCCTTGGCATTCCTGGTGGAGGCATCGGATGATATTTGCTACAGCATCATTGACCTGGAGGATGGTTGCCGGCTGGGCTTAGTCAGTTTTGAGGAGACCGTTGACATGCTTGCGCCGATTTTAAAGGAAAAACTCAACCGGCAAAAGCTGGCGATGGACGGCGGGCTGAATGAAAAGCTTGGTGTGCTCCGCGCCATGGCAATCGGAGAATTGATTGAGGCCGTGATTGAGGTATTTTTGGACAACGAACGGGAAATGGTAGAAGGGAAATTCGACGCTGCATTAGCAGACCTTTGTGAATTCAGTGAGGCCCTCAAGAAGATCAGCGATGTTTCTGTAAAAAAAATATATCGCGCACGTCATGTGGTGGAGATCGAGGCAGCGGGGCATGAAGTTCTTCCAGGGTTATTGGAAGCGTTCATCCTGTCCGCGGTACACCTGACGCAAGACGGGAAATCAAGAAAATATCTGAATTTAGGCTTACTCCTTCCGGAGGAGGTTCGCGGAGAAATACAGCGACATCCGACCGATCTTTACAACCTTCTTCGCAACTGCATCGACTTTATTTCAGGGATGACAGACCGCCACGCCATTTCCCTTTACCGGAAGATCAAAGGGATTTCCCTTTCATGAAAGGAGTGGGACCCGATTCTAAGCCACCACACGCCCTTCTTTTCCCTTGAAGGAAACCTCCGCGCATTCTATATAAAAGCGCGATGGCGCCCCTGTCAGGGGTTAGGGGTGAGGGAGGATTCCGCTACACCACGGATTGACGCTACCATTTCCGGGTTTTTTGGAATAAAAACCAACTTCAGATACCTTAAAAATCCTTAGCTTTGCCGTTCGTTTTTGACGCCAAAAAGCCCATGTGGACGAAAGTTGCTCAATTCATCATTCGGTATCGCCTTCCGCTGATTGTGGTGATCGGGATCATCACGGTTTTCATGGGCTACCAAGCCAGGCGTGTAGAGATGAGTTATGACTTTGCGCGCACCGTCCCCGCGGATGATCCTGAAATGGTCATTCTTAAGAACTTCAAGGAACTATTCGGGGAGGATGGGAATATTATTGCCGTCGGATTAAAAGACAGCGCAATCTATGAGCTCAATAATTTTGAAGCGTTTGGAAAGTTGGGAGACCGGATTCGTGCCATTCCCGGGATCAACAATGTTTTGAGCCTGCCAAAGATAAAAATAATAAGCAAGGACACTGCCAGCGATCGTTTTAAGTTTAGGGACCTCTTCCCCCAATCGATGAACTCGCAGGCTACGCTCGATAGCCTGATGGGTGTCATGCACACTCAAAAGCAATACATGGGTCAGATTGTGAACATTACAAACGGAGCCACCATGATGGTCGTGTCGGTGAACAAAGAGGTTATGAATTCGGCGAAGCGGGTAGACATGACAAATTCGCTCAAAGAAGCCGGGCAGGAGTTTTCTACAAGAACAAACATCCAGCTACACTATGCAGGCCTTCCGTTTATCCGTTCTGAAGTTGCCAGTCAGGTGCGAAAAGAGATGTCTCAATTCCTTTACCTGTCGGCACTGGTTACGGGTCTGATCATGTTTTTTTTCTTTCGTTCTTTTCGTGCAGTCCTTTTCTCCATGGTCATCATTGGGATTGTCGTGGTATGGGTGATGGGAACGCTCGCCTTATTTGGCTACAAGATCACTCTGTTGAGCGGACTAATTCCTCCGGTAATTGTAACGATCGGAATTACCAACGCGATATACCTGTTAAATAAATATCACCTGGAATATGCTAAACTCCAGGATAAAGAAAAGGCGATCGCAGTGGTAGTAAACAAGATGGGCCTGGCCACGTTTCTCACCAATCTGACAGTCGCCATTGGTTTCCTGACTTTGCTGTCGACCGATATTTTGATTCTGCGGGAATTCGGCATTGTCGCGGGGATCAACATCATGGTGCTCTTTGTGGTCAGTCTGATCATGATTCCGGGTGTTTTTTCATGGCTGCCGCCACCCAAACCCCAGCATTTGCGTCACCTGAATTTCAAAGTCCTTGGAAGATTCGTGCAGTGGATTGACCTGATGGTACACCGGAGGCGGATTTTTATTTATGGCGTGTCGCTGGTTTTGGCCGTTGTTGCAGCCATGGGAATTATGAAGTTACATTCGATCTCATTTATTGTCGATGACGTCCCCGAAGAAAGTCCGATCAAAAAAGATTTGAAATTCTTTGAGGCCAACTTCAGCGGGATTATGCCGTTGGAGATCGTGGTGGACACAGGCAAACGCAACGGCGTTCGCAATGTGAAGAACCTGGAGAAGATTGAAGAGTTCGAAAACTTCCTCGACTCGCTGGACCATGTCTCCAGACCGATATCGGTACTCACCTTGGTGAAAACCTCAAAGCAGGCTTTTTACAATGGCAATCCGGAGCGTTATTCATTGCCAAGCAAGGCCGAAAGCGTCTTCATTCTAAAATACATGAAGGGACAAACCGAAAACACCGGGTTGTTGAAATCGTTTGTCGACTCGACCTATCAGAAAATGCGGATCTCCTTGCAGATTGCCGACATCGGGTCAACGAAATTGGATTCGCTGGTGGGAACAGTCATTGAGCCGAAGATGAGGGTTATTCTTGAGCATACCGGTATGTCGGCCGTCGTGACAGGATCTACGAAAATATTCATCCGCGGGAATAAATTCCTGATCGAAAACTTACGGGAAAGCCTTCTGCTGGCATTTATCCTCATCACCTTATCGATGGCCATTCTATTTGCCAATGTGCGCATGATCATCATTTCACTAATACCAAATGTACTCGCCATGATGATCACGGCCGGGCTTATGGGGTATTTTAATGTTCCACTGAAGCCAAGTACGGCCCTGATTTTCAGCATAACGTTTGGTATTTCGGTGGATAACTCGATCCGGTTCCTGGCCAAATACAGGCAAGCTCAGTTTGCCAATAAGTTTTTTGTCCCAGTGTCGGTAAGCGAGAGTATACTGGAGACCGGAAAGAGCATCATTTATACGTCCATTGTTCTGTTCGCCGGCTTTATCATATTTGCTTTCTCGAAGTTTGGCGGAACGATCTGGTTGGGCATTTTAACCTCCACCACGCTGGTTATCTCGATGTTCACCAACCTGATCTTACTGCCGACGCTGATTATGACATTTGATAAACCCAGAAAAGAAAAGGAAGAGCGATTGCTGATTGATGATTTTGATTCCACTTTTTACAGCGAGCATGAAGACGAAGAGATTGATTTGAGCAAGATTAGAATTCATGATCGAAAAGGAGTTGCAGAATGACCTCTCTCCTTCCCAACGCGTAGGGATGAGGCCAATAACCACGAATGTTTGATGAAGTATAAAGAACACAAAGACCTGAATTTTGCAAAGGTTGCTTCTGATATCCTTGCGTTTTGGAAGGATGAAAAGATTTTTGAGAAATCGGTAAGTAACCGGGATGGTCGTCCTGAATTCACATTTTACGAAGGCCCCCCGTCGGCCAATGGCACCCCTGGAATTCACCACGTGATGGCACGCACGGTGAAAGACATTTTCTGTCGCTTTATGACATTGAAGGGATTTCAGGTCAAACGCAAGGGTGGATGGGATACCCATGGACTTCCTGTGGAACTGCAGGTTGAGAAGGAGTTGGGCATCACCAAAGATGACATCGGAAAAGAAGGCGGCATTTCGGTTGAAAAATACAACCAGAAGTGTCGGGAGACGGTCATGAAGTACAAGGACCAATGGAACGACCTGACCGAGATGATGGGCTATTGGGTTGATCTCGATCATCCGTACATCACCTATGATAAGAATTATATAGAGTCCCTTTGGTGGGCGCTCAAGGAATTGTACGATAAGAAGTTATTGTATAAAGGTTATTCCATTCAGCCTTACTCACCATCCGATGGTACGGGACTAAGTTCACACGAACTGAATATGCCTGGCTGTTACAGGGATGTGAAGGATACTTCGGTAGTGGCGCAGTTCAAGGTGAACAAGGATTCTGTTTCAGATTTTCTGTTTGGCGGGATACCCGACGGTGAAGTTTTTATTCTCGCATGGACCACGACTCCCTGGACACTGCCCTCGAATACGGCTCTTGCGGTTGGTGAGAAGATCGACTATGTGCAAGTCAATTCATTTAATCCATATACGCATAGGCCGGTTAGTGTGATTATGGCAAAGGACCTTTTGGGGAAATACTTTTCTGAAAAAAATAGCGCGTTAAAACTGGCGGATTATCAAGGCGGCGAAAAAGCAATTCCATTTGAAGTAGTCCGGGAATTTCCAGGGAAAAAATTGATTGGCGTCCGCTATGAGCAGCTCATCCCTTATCTTGCTCCGTTGTACAAAATTGACAAGGCATTTCAAGTTGTTGCTGGTGACTATGTTACCACCGAAGAAGGTACCGGCGTCGTGCACGCCTCCCCAACTTTTGGCGCCGACGACTTCCGTGTAGCAAAACAATACGGGATCCCCCCCCTTACGATCCTGGATGTAGCCGGCAATGAAGTGCCGGTAGTCGATAGGCATGGAAGGTTTGTTCCGGAGATTGGCGTGAGACTTCAGGAAGGTGTTAAGAAGTATCATATCAAAACGCATAAGCCGTTGGGGCCTGATGATTTTTACGTTAAGAATTATACCGACGAAGATGAAAGCCATCCGGATTATAAGACCACGGATGTGATTATCTCGATTATCCTCAAGGAGGAAAACAAAGCCTTTAGGGTGGAGAAGTATGAGCACAGTTATCCACACTCGTGGCGAACCGATAAACCAGTGTTGTATTACCCGCTCGACTCCTGGTTCATCAAAACAACGGCGCTGAAGGACAGAATGGTGGCTTTGAACAAAACGATCAACTGGAAACCTGAATCAACGGGTACAGGACGTTTTGGCAACTGGCTTGAAAATCTCGTCGACTGGAACTTGTCGCGGTCTCGCTTTTGGGGAACACCACTGCCCATCTGGAGAACAAAAGACGGGAAGGAGGAAGTATGCATAGGCTCCATCGCAGCGTTAAAAGAGGCTATGGCAAGGTCAATAAAGGCCGGAGTCATGTCTCCATCTTCAAGCATCGATCGGCATGATTTCGACCTTCACAGACCCTATGTAGATGAAATCATCCTCGTGAGCTCCGCCGGACAGCCCATGTACCGCGAGCCCGACTTGATCGATGTATGGTTCGATTCCGGCGCGATGCCTTTTGCACAGTGGCATTCTCCCTTTGAAAACGAAGATGTCTTTCAAAAGGCCTTTCCTGCTGACTATATCGCTGAAGGTGTTGATCAAACACGTGGCTGGTTTTTTACGCTTCACGCCATTGCCGTGATGTTGTTTGACAGCGTAGCCTTCAAGAATGTGATTTCCAACGGCCTGGTGCTCGACAAAAGCGGCAACAAAATGTCGAAGAGCAAGGGCAATGTGATAAACCCATTTGAGACGATCCATCAGTTCGGACCGGACGTGGTGCGATGGTACATGATCGAAAATGCGCCACCTTGGGAGAATTTAAAGTTTGACATGGAAGGAATTGCTGAAACGCAGCGAAGATTTTTTGGCACCTTGCTCAACACTTACTCGTTCTTCTCACTCTATGCCAATATTGATGGGTTCATCAAGGACGAGATGAACAATGTTCCGTATGACAGGCTGACCGCGCTGGATCGCTGGATTGTCTCCAAACTGCAATCGCTGATCCTGGAAGTGACTGCTGCGTACGAAGATTATGAGCCTACCAAAGCGGCGCGCGCAATCCAGGATTTCGTAAACGATCACCTGTCAAACTGGTATGTTCGCCTGAACCGGAAGCGTTTCTGGCAGCCGTCATCCGTGAAGACGGTGGATGGAAAACCCGCCCCTTGGACCGAAGATAAAAAGGCGGCCTATGAAACACTCTATGAGTGCATAATGGTTGTCGGTCAGCTGATGTCGCCCATCGCACCTTTTTATTCGGAGTTTTTATATAAAAATTTGACCGACAATATCCGGGACAAAGCAATCAAACACAAAACGCCGCTTCGCCATGAGTCGGTACACCATACTGACCTAACCTTAGCTGACAAAAAACGGACTGATTCCGAGTTGGAGCTATCGATGGAGTATGCCCAGAAAATCTGTTCTTTGGTTCACTCCATTCGTAAAAGCAGCAAGATCAAGGTTCGTACCCCACTTCAAAAGGTCTTGCTGCCGGTGCTCGATGAAAAGTTTGCCCAGCGGGTCAAGGCCGTGGAAGAAATCGTCAAAGCGGAAGTCAATGTAAAAGCGATTGAGTACATTGATGACGCCTCGGGCCTGCTCGTAAAGAAAGTGAAACCCAATTTTGCCAAGCTGGGGAAGCAATATGGGGCCAAAATGAAGGACGTCTCTGCTGTCATAATCTCCTTAACAAAAGAAGAGATAAACACGTTAGAGACGCAGGGTCTTTCCAAAGGAGGTTTTGAACTCGTGATCGAAGATGTGATCATCAGTTCCGAGGACATTCCGGGATGGGCCGTCGCTTCAGAAGGCAATATTACGGTCGCCCTTGACATCGTTTTAACCGATGAGTTAAAAAAAGAAGGCATTGCCCGGGATTTTGTCAACCGGATTCAAAACCTTCGTAAAGACATGGGCCTTGAAGTACTGGACAAAATTAGCATCGAGGTGGAGCGTGACGGAGAGATGGTAACATCCGCCCTGACAGAATTCAGGGAATACATTAGTACCGAGACCCAGGCGCTTACGCTGGAGCTGAAGGAAAAAGTTGCAGGAGCCACCGAGGTGGATATGGACGAATTTAGTTTGAAAGTGAAGATAAGTATAAAGTAATGGATCAAGAGTGAAGGGAGCCGAACCATCGGTTACCAACAACTGCTAACCCATGATCAAGGACCAGTAACCAGAATGAAAGCAAGAAAATATTTAATCATAACGCTTATTGTCATCATCATCGACCAGGCAAGCAAATTACTGGTTCATCAATACATGTACATTCACCAGGAAGTAAATGTACTGGGAGAGTGGTTCAGACTGCACTACCTGCTTAATCCGGGGATGGCCTTTGGCATTCGATGGGATAGCGAATTTGGTAAACTGGCACTCACCATCTTTCGCATCGGGGCCATGGTTGGCATTGGGTACTATCTGATAAAGATGGCTAACAAAGGGATGCATAGGGGGTTCCTTTTTTGCATGTCTTTAATACTTGGCGGGGCAATTGGCAACGTCATTGATAGCACGTTTTATGGCGTGTTTTTGAACAATGCACCCTTTGACTCACCAACACGATGGTTCCACGGCCAGGTGATTGATATGCTTTTTTTCCCATTATTTAATTTCAATTGGCCGGATTGGGTGCCCGTCGTGGGTGGGGATTACTTTCTCTTCTTTAGCCCGGTCTTTAATATTGCCGACTCCTCCATCTTTATGGGGGTTGTTACCATTCTGATTCTTCAACGGAAATTTTTTATTGAGAAAGAATCGGCCTCTTCGGTAGGAAATACAGAAAGTAATATAGCCCAATCTGCGATTGGCCCCCTTCATGAAAACGGAGTGGAGAAACCCCAACCCGAGCCGAAAGGCCCCTCATCATTATAGCCGTGGCTGAAGAATTGATTATCGCCGCCGTTGCCGACAAAGCAGAACGCTATAAAGTGCTGATTCCCCAAATTGGGTCGTTGGTCCGCGGTGAAACGGATCTAATTGCCAACCTTTCCAATATTGCGGCGGCCCTTCACCAAACACTGAATTTTTTCTGGGTGGGTTTTTATCTGGTGAAGAATAATCAATTGGTACTCGGCCCTTTTCAGGGTCCGGTTGCATGCACCCGGATCGATTTTGGCCAAGGAGTATGTGGCGCCAGCTGGAAGGAAAAGAAAGTCATGATCGTTCCCGATGTAAATGAATTTCCGGGTCATATCGCCTGCAGTTCGGATTCCAAATCAGAAATTGTGTTGCCCGCCCTCAGGAAGGGAGAAGTCATTCTCGTGCTCGACGTTGACAGTAACAAGCTGAATGATTTTGATAATACTGATGAGACCTATCTCCAGCAGGTTATTTCGATTATCGAGGATTCTATTTGACAGATCAGAATCGGTATGATCCCACGGTTCCTGTAGGGTTGCCAATTTCCTTATGCTTTTCCTGAAATATTGCCACATTCTCAACCAACTTTGCCTGATTTAGTCACATCAACCTCCTTTACACCTTTTTCGGGAAGGGAAGCATGGAAACTGATTTGCCACTTATGCAAAAGCTATTTTTGACCGATTGAAGCGATGTTTTGTGTTTTGTGAAGTTATGAATGGATTGAAGAAGTGAATTTGCTAACTTCGAATCACAAACTTCACAACTATGCAAAACAACATCACCCGGAGAGACTGGTTTAAGTCCAGCCTTGCCCTCACAGCAGGTTTAGCATTACCATCTTCGATGGCCGCCAAATTGATGGCCGACCCCGTCAGTGAAGCTGAAAAATTTCAATGGGGATTGAAAAAGCAGTTCCCCGCCAAAGTACGACTCAATGCGAATGAAAATCCTTACGGTCCTTCCGATAGGGCTAAACAAGGTGTTATGCAGATTTTATCGGAGGGAAATCGATATCCTTTTAAGGCAACGGATGATCTAAAGTCTATCCTTTCTAAAAAAGAAGGAGTTTCACCCGAATACATACACTTGGGGGCAGGGTCTGGTGATTTGTTGTGCCAGACCGGAACAGCCTATGGATTGGATAACGGAAGAATAATATCGGCGTTTCCGACTTTTCCCCTGCTGATGAATTATGCGGCTGATTCTTTCAACGCAACATGGGACAAGGTTAACCTCAATGACCAATTGGAACATGATTATGACGCAATCGCATCAGCCGTAAAACCGGACACACGGTTGATTTTCATCTGCAATCCCAACAACCCGACCGGAACGTTGGTGGATCCTCAAAGAGTGAAGTCTTTTTGTGAAGAGGTTTCGAAAAAGACAGTCATCTACGCCGACGAGGCTTATCTGGAATTCCTCGAACCGGCCCAGCAAGTTTCGCTGGTAGAGTTGGTAAGAAAGGATATGAATGTGATTGTATCGCGTACTTTTTCAAAGATTTACGGACTGGCAGGAATGCGCATCGGTTATATCGTGGCGCGGCCGGACGTGATCAAGCGCATTGCAAAGTATCAAGGGGATATTCCACTGAGTCAAACGGCCATTGCCGCCGCACAAGCCAGCCTGGGCGATGAATCCTTTATGAAGATGGTACGCACGAAGAATGTCGAGGCGCGCGCTGTGCTGACTAACTACCTGGACCAGCATAAGATCTTCCATGGTAAGACGTATACCAATTTTGTTTTTTATCCTGCCCCCCGCGATGGGAAAATGATTTTGAGCAAAATGGAAGAAAAAGGATACCTCATGCGCATCTGGGACTATCAACAACGTGAATGGTGCAGGGTGAGTATCGGAACGGCAGAGGAAATGCGGGGATTTGTAAAAGCATTTGATGAAGTAACGGCCTGATATGGCTTTTCTTCCCCGGGTCCCGGACTTCAAAATAGACTGGCCCAATCACATCATTGCTTTTTTCAGCGCCTTATTTGGTATTCTGATCGCGTTTGAACTGGATCAATGGCGCGAGCGCAACAATGACCAGGAGCTCGCCCAAAATGCTTTTGCTAACCTCAGGAATGAAGTAGAGATAAACAAGAACATCCTTCATGAAAACATACGGGGAAACCTTAAAGCAATTCGCTCCCTGCAAGAAATATTAATGAAAATTGACAACCAGCTGAGGTTCCAGGGCACCCCTCAGGAGGCCGATTCGATCAATAAGAATTTCAGCAAGTTGATTTTTGTTGATCTCACCGATACGCTACCTTCAAGGCATCAAAGGAGTTGGCCTGTTCATTTTGGCATCGGTAATATTTCTATTCCCTCTATCCAATCCTCCGCCTGGGAATCCGCAAAAGCAACCGGGGCACTCAATTTTTTGCCATATGAAAAAGTGGTTGCCTTGTCGTTTGTTTATAACGATTTCAAGATAATCGATGAGCTGACTGAACTAAGAAGCCTATGGCGTCATTCCGACAACATCAAGAAGAAATCAGAATTTTCGGCGTTGCTTTCAGAAATGGAAAAATCCCATCAGGTACTGAATAGGGAAATGGAAGAATTCGATCAATTTGTCAACATGTTGGAAGCCACGGAGTAAGAAATCAGCTTTGCTAGGTTGCCAGTTTCATGGCCAACGGCTTTTGGCCCAATGATTTTAGGATACGGCCATGCGCAATGAGCGCGTCCATAAAAGTATCCTTTGATTTATACGGTAATCCAAATTCTTCCGCCGTTTTCTTCACAATACCCGCAATTTTGCGATAGTGCACATGGCAAATATTCGGAAAGAGATGATGTTCAACCTGATAGTTAAGTCCTCCTACATACCATGAAAAAAGCTTTTCGCGATGTCCAAAGTTGGTGGTTGTATGCAATTGATGGATCGCCCAGTTGTTTTCCAGGTTTCCTTTCTCATCGGGTACAGGGTATTCCGTTCCTTCGATCACGTGAGCGGGTTGGAAAATGACGGCGAGAATAAATCCGGCGATATAATGCATAATAAAGAAACCCAGGAATACTTCTCCAAAGTTGAGCGGGGTCATCAACAAGGGTATAACAATAATATAACCTACGTAGACCAACTTGGTCCCTATTAAGACGATCCATTCTTTCACGATGGATGCTTTTTGTTTCTTTACCAGGCCATCTTTCTGATACTTTATCAAACGCATAAAGTCCTTGAAGACAATCCAAACAAAGGTCAGCAGGCCGTACAAAAACCATGCATATAAATGTTGATAACGATGCACCGGTTTCCACTCAGAATCCGGGCACATTCGTATCATCCCGCGTGGACTTATATCTTCATCCGCCTGGTGAATGTTGGTGTAGGTATGATGGAGTACGTTGTGCTGAACTTTCCAGTTGAAGGCATGACCACCGACCAGATTCAGAGAAGCCCCCATCAAATTATTAACCCAGTTTTTCTTGGAATAGGCGCCGTGATTTGCATCGTGCATGATCGAGAGGCCGATACCGGCTTTTCCGAAACCCATGATGGCAAATAATCCAAGATAAATCCACAAACTGGCGAATATGCCGCTGACAATAAAGAAATAGGGTATCAGGTACAGGCTTAACATGAAGATTGTTTTTACAACCATCTCCGAGTTGTTATACCGGCTGATATTATTTGTTTTGAAGTATTCGCTTACCCTTTTTGATACGGTTGGAAAGAACTCAGGCCGCGTTGAGGCAAACCTTAAATCTGCTACATTCATAATGAGTGATTAGAAATACCAATCCCATTCCATTGAGTGGGATGAACAATTACTAAAGTTACGCAAGTCAAGGTCAGCAACAAGCGTTAGCATTCAAAAATATTCTGAAACCCCCTGTTTTGATGGGAATTCTGGCTTTAAAGCGATTAGGCCAACTCAGCCAAAACGGTCTTTCCTCCCTTCGTCGCGTCTCCTATTTTTACATTGATTTTCGCGTTCATTGGAAGAAAAACATCCACACGTGATCCAAATTTTATGAAGCCGAATTCCTGACCTTGCTCCATGATCTGACCTTCCTGTACATAGCACCTAATCCTTCGCGCCACTGCACCCGCGATTTGGCGAAACAATACCTCTGTCCCGTTCTTCATGGCGGCTACCACGGTAGTGCGTTCATTTTCAGTACTTGACTTCGGATGCCAGGCCACCAAATACTTTCCGGGATGGTATTTAAAGTAGCGGATCGTGCCGCCGACCGGCATACGGTTTACGTGGACATTGACCGGCGACATAAAAATGGAAATTTGCCTTCTGGGGGATTTTAAATATTCCTGTTCTTCGGTTTCCTCAATCGCTACTACTTTCCCATCGGCTGGAGCGA
>JBGPGZ010000009.1:0-21100 GCA_041484175.1 Cyclobacteriaceae bacterium
CGCGGGTTTGGGTGAAATGTTCTACGAATCTTTCTCCCAATACGACCCTTGCAATTTTCGATTCCTTCATCTTGCGGGTCGCTTCTTCCAGGGTCTTGGGCAAAATGCCATTCGAAAAATCGCGGTTACCGTATCCTTCGGTAGCAGGCTGCGTTAACTTCAGTTTGTTCTTGATGCCATACAGCCCTGAAGCAAGGCACGCTGCCATCGCAAGGTAAGGGTTGGCATCCGATCCGATTACACGGGTCTCCAGTCGGCATGATTTATTGCTGCCTGAAAGAACGCGTAAAGCCACGGTCCGGTTGTCAACCGCCCAGGTAAGGGTCGTTGGCGCCCACGCACCCTCCACCAACCGCTTGTAGCTATTGATAGTCGGCGCATACATCGGTAAAATATGAGGAAGGCAGAATAACTGACCCGCCACATAACTTTTCATCAGCCGGCTCATGTGAAACTTATCTTTCTCATCGTAAAAAAGATTTTTCTTCCGGGTCTTGTCCCACAGGCTTTGGTGCACATGCCCTCCACACCCGGGGAGCGCCTCATTTATTTTTGCCATAAAGGTAGCCATGATGCCGTGCTTGTAGGCGATCTCCTTCACAGCCGTTTTGAATAAAACCGCGCGGTCGGCAGCTTCCAGCATATCGGCATGGGCAATCGCAGCTTCCAATACACCCGGGCCGGTTTCCGTGTGCAATCCTTCAATCGGAATATCAAATTTTGACAGGAGATCGAAGAGATCGGTAAAAAAAGGATTTTGTAACGATGTTCGCAGAATGGAATAACCAAACATACCTGGTGTCACGGGAGTCAGGTTCTTATAATTTTTCTCTTGTGCACTATGAGGAGTTTCTGCAAAATTGAACCATTCGAATTCCTGTGAAAAAACGGGCTGAATCCCTTCCTTGTTCGCGTCGTTTATTACTTTTTTTACCAACTGCCTCGGACAAACATAGGCGGCGTTGCCTTTCTGGTCCACCAGTTCGCCGAGTAAAAAAGGAAGATCATTCTCCCATGGAATTCTTCGAAACGTAGTAATGTCCAATTTTGCCGGCGCATCCGGATAGCCTGTGTGCCATCCCGTATAACTTCCGTTGTCGTAGGCAGCGTCATTCGCATCCCACCCGAAAATAACATCACAGAATGTCGTTTTGCTTTCGATGACGGAAAGAAATTTCTCAGTGGAAATATATTTTCCACGCAAGATCCCGTCAATATCCGTGAAAGCAATCTTTACTTTACGGGAAGGGTGATTTTTTACATACTCGATGATCTCTGGAGTGGTCATAGGCGCCGGAATTGCGAGCAAAATTTACTAATTATTTTTAGCGAACCGGCTATTCCAACCTTTAAATATCACAAAACTGAAACCAAGGATCAGTAAAAAAAGGATGGCAAGGGTAATATTGTACACCGACACCGCGATCAATGACAACGAAGCAATAACCAGCGCAACGATGGGAAAGACAGGGTATAGTGGAACAACAAAGGGTCGTGGTAATTGCGGTTCCTTCTTTCGCAGTCGCAAAAGGGAAACCATGGAGATTATGTACAGTGTCAATGCACCAAAAACGGCCAGTGTGATAATCTCCGAAGTCTTGCCGGTGAACAGGGCGATGATGCCGATCACCATGTTTATAAGGAGGGCATTTGCAGGCGTCTGAAAACGCGGATGGACCTTTCCCAGAAATTTTGGCGCATAGTTCACCCTCCCAAATTCAAAAGTGGATCTTCCCCCTGCCAACATCAATCCGTTTAAAGAAGCGATAAGACCAAACATGCCCACCACAAGGAGCAGATGATATTCCATGCTTTCCCGACCAACAATAAAGCCCATGGCTAACGGTAGCGGAGAATCCGAGGTGCTTCCGTCGGCCTTGTACACGATGGCCTCCCACCCGGCCACGCCTACCGAACTGCTAAAGGTGACAATGCACAAGATAACGAGCGTGGTAATGGCCGACCCGAATCCCAACAAGATAGTTCGCTTTGGGTGAATGGCTTCTTCCGCCAGGTTCGCCACACCCTCAATTCCGAGGAAAAACCAAATGGCGAATGGCAACGCCGCGAATGCACCGGTCCATCCAAACGGAAGCGCGTTTTTCTGGAGGTGAGCCCATTGGAAATGCGGGTAAGTGATCCCGCTGAAAAAAACAAGCGCCGCCACGGCCAGCATCGTTATGACCAGTTCAACAGTAGCCGCCACCTTGACGCCATAAATATTCAATCCGAGAAAGAGAAGATAAGCTGCAATGGAACCTGCTATGACTGGGATGACAGGAAAAAAGATATTTAAGTACGACCCTATTGCAAAGGCAATGGCCGGCGGCGCAAAAACAAATTCAATATTTTGGGCCATGCCGGCTACAAATCCGAGATCCTTTCCAAGGGCGCGCTTGGCGTAATCAAATGCACCGCCTGCTTTCGGAATAGAACAGGCCAACTCGGTATAACTGAAAGTGAACGTGATGTAGAGAATAATGATAAAGAAAATCGCCACGGCTAATCCGAGGGTGCCTCCCCTTTCAAGACCGAGGTTCCAGCCAAAGTAGTTGCCGGAAATCACATATCCCACACCCAGGCCCCACACCATGGCGGGTGTTAACGTGCGTTTGAGTTCGGCGGCGGCGGATGACATTCAAATGAATTAAGTGAACGTCCGGCAAAGTAATCTATTTCTTTTTATTCCAATACCAGTAAAATGGCATACCCGATAGCATCAGGCTCAAGCCAAACAGCGCCTCACGGGGCCTGGCAATGAGGGTGACCACTACCAGCACAACGCAAAAAAGGATGAAGAGGGCAGGAAGTACCGGATAACCCCAGGCCTTGTACGGCCGGTGGGCGTCGGGCATTTTTACACGCAATACAAAAACGCCGAGGGTCGTGGCGCCATAAAAAATAAACGAAGCGAATATGAGCATGTCCGTAAGCTGGTCAAAACTGCCGGAGAGCACCAGCACGCTTGACCAGCAAGCCTGAAAGATGATCGCCGTCGAGGGAGTGTTGTACCTGGGGTGAATGTAAGCGGCCCCCTTAAAAAACATTCCTTCCTTCGCCATCGCATAATACAATCGCGGCGGCGTGAGCAAGGTCGTGTTGGTGGCCCCAAAGGTGGTGAGCAAAATAAGCAGGGAGATACAGAGCACGCCGGCGCCCCCCAGAAAATGTTTTACTACATGCACCGCGGCGATCGTATTCTGATATTGATGTACCTGGATGAGTTGGTCGATGGGTAGTACGTACAGGTAGGTGAAGTTGATGGTCACGTAGACCAGCATGACAAACAGGACGCCAAAGATCAGCGCAAGTGGAAGATTCCGGTTTGGGTTTTTGATTTCTCCGCCCAGGTAGCCGATCGGACTCCAGCCTTCGTAAGCCCAGAAGGCCGCGAGCAAGGCGACAAAAATGTGTTGTAAGAAACCGGTATCAAACCAGGAGGTTGAAACGTAACCGGTTGCCGGCGTGAGAAAATTTTCGAAACTGCCGCCGCCGATCGTTAGCCCCAGACCGATCACCAGAAAGATGCTCGCCACGACAATGATCAACACGATTTTACTTAACGCTTCTCCGAATTTGAGGCCTATGTAATTGACATAAGAAAGGGCAATGATCAACAGGATACTGAGTGTCTTAACGCCAAAATTGTCAAACGGCGTAAACACCCCGAAAAGGGAAACTGTTGCCAATGTATCGGGGAGCACGGGTAGCGGGACTAACGAATTGAACGACTGGGCAAACACATAAGCTATAGAGGCCGCTGATGCCGACCTGATCGCCGTAAAGCTTGACCAGCCAAAAAGGAAGGCGAAAAATTTGTTGTAAATCTTCCGGTAGTAAACATACTCCCCACCGGACTCTGCGAGCAAACCCGCCACTTCGGCGTTGCTCAACGCGCCGCATAAGGTAATCACCCCTGCCAACACCCAGCACAACAACACCAGGGGCGGCGACTGCATCTCGGCTGATATCGGGGCGACTTTTTTGTAAATACCCGAACCGATAACTGAACTGACGACAAGGATAAAAACTGAAAAAAGACCTAATGAGCGGATAAGGTGCCCTTGTTTTGGCTCTTGCATTGAAGATCAACTATTAAATAAAATACTATATGCATCCGCATAATGTTTGATCAGGTTTTGCCAATCAAATGCAGCAGAATAGTTCTCTACATTATTGCGTTGCATGATCCTGTCACGCCGCGACTGGTTCAGGAAGAGATATAAGAAGGTGGCCAATTGCCGGGCGCTCCAGTCAAATGTACGTTTGCCGCGCTCTACTACGAACATCCCATTCGCATCATGATCGGGCATATGACGCAGGAGATAATCGCCGAACCCGCTGAGGTCGCTCGTTACGGAAGGTACACCGCTGGCCATGCACTCCAGCGGCGTGTAGCCCCAGGGTTCATAATAGCTTGGAAATATTCCGAGGTGGCAACCTCGCACGAATTGGCTATAGTCCATCCCAAACAGCGGGTTGACCGAAGTAATGAAGTCGGGATGATACACGACCTTCACTTTGTCTTCGGGCCGGTTGAGCAAATTTCTTCGCTGCAAAAATTTGAGGATTTCATCAGCCTCTTCGTTGACCAGATTGTGGGTTACCGGTAGCGGCATCCGGTTGCTCTTCCACGACTGGATCGTTCTGCGATAGCGAAGCTTCCAGTATTCATCGACAAAATCGTTGAGTGGGGGAAGGCGCGTGTCCTTGCGTCGGGTCGACGAATAAAATAGCTCTTTCCCCACTTGTTTTTGAATCGCTTCGCAGGTCTGACGGATTTCTTCCATCATGGCCCGTGACTGGAGTACTTCCGGCCGTATACTGTGGAATTCGCGCTTCGTGACAAAGAACATAACGACCGTCACATCGGCATTTTCCTGTTTGAGCTTTTCGTTAAGATGGACCAATGCCTCCAGGGTAAGATCAAATCCCTTGTTTTTATATTCGTAACGCCCGGAGGTAAACATGTACACAGTCTTGTCGAGGTCAAAGGAATATGATTGAAAGAAATGTCCCATGACAAACTCGTGGATCTCTTCTTTATAATAGGCATGGAGGTTTTGAAATTCGTGAAGGGCTTCAAATCGCTGGATGTTCAGACCGTTTGGCAGTACGCAATCCACTTTGCGCCGTAGCAGGTGTTTGCATTCGCGTGCTGTAACTTCACTCACCGTAGTAAATACATCGCAGTTTTGGGCGCAGCCGTATTCAATCGAAGCTTCTGCCTCTACACCGAATTTTGCGGCCTCGGTCTCCCACTTGAAAAATGGAAGGTGTGCATAGAACAACGGTGAATTGATAGCCAGGTGCCTGCCCAGTTGTGTGGCATGTGTTGTAAAAACGGTCTTCACCTTCATCTTATCCCGTTTGATATCAAGGATCGGCAGCCCTGCCATCCACTCGTGAAAGTGTGCAACAATAGGCTTGCCTTTGCCCGACAGCTTCACCAACTCATCGAGATAAAGTTTGGTGAGATAGCCAAAGGCCACCACCTGATTGATCAACGGCGAATCGCCCGTGCGGATGCCATGATTCTTCCAGAGCAGGTACTTTAGCACGCCATGCGCCTTGTCCCCGATCACATTCGGATTGAGCAGGACAACCCGGGGCTTGCCGGTGATGAGCCACTCGGCATAGTGAACGTCAAATCCTTTTTTTCGAAGGTTCGCCGCCGCTTGACCAAACAAATCCTCGGCATCATCCAGGGGATCCAGTTCAGCTTGAATATTTTTTGTCAAATAGGGACCGATCATGCAAAACCCCTCGCGGGCATGATCCACCATGGCGGGCGCCTTGGAGCGGATCACCGTGTAGATGCCACCGACCTGGTTGCAGACTTCCCAGGCGACTTCGATGAGAAGCGCTGATGGAAATGGGATGGCTGACTTGGTTTTTGGCGACATCATTGATAATTGGCATTTAAGCTAGATAAAATTCCTGACTCGGTTCAAGGCATCAAGGTACCGCTATGGTGTCAGTCGCCTAAGACGCAGACTCTGCACTCGGCTCAAGGCGTCAAGACACCAGCAAGGTGTCAAACAGGAAGACATGGACAAATTGGCTGAATTGTCCTATTAAAGTGTTCTCTTTTCAGACAAAAATACCGGAAGTTGTTGCTGGATTGGGTTTTGATGATTGACCCAGGGAGAATAAATTCATATGAACTTCGAAAAATTCACGATAAAATCTCAGGAGGCATTACAGAAGGCCGCCGAGATTGCTATGAGCAAACAGCAGCAGGCGATCGAGCCTGGGCACGTGCTCAAAGCAATTTTGGAGACTGATGAAAATGTTCCGTCTTATATATTCAAAAAGCTAAATATCAACGGAACCAATCTCGAAAGGAAACTGGAAGAGATTGTTGACTCTTATCCCCGGGTTTCGGGTCAGCAGCCTTATCTGTCGACGACAACAAACACGGTCTTACAGAATGCTGAAAAGGAACTGCGCGAGTTTAAGGATGAGTTCGTCGCGATTGAGCATCTGCTAATGGCGCTGCTGGCGACAAAAGATAAAGTAGGCTCCATTATGAAAGACGCAGGCTTTGATCGCACCTCGCTGATCAAGGCCGTCAAAGAATTGCGCGGGGGCTCGAAAGTAACGGATCAAAATGCCGAGGCAAAATACAAATCCCTGGAGCGTTATTCGAAAAACCTCAATGAACTTGCCAAACTCGGCAAGATTGATCCTGTGATCGGTCGTGACGAAGAGATCAGGCGGGTGCTTCAAATCCTTTCCAGAAGGACAAAGAACAATCCCATCCTACTGGGTGAGCCAGGGGTCGGTAAGACGGCGATCGTTGAAGGAATGGCCCAGCGTATCGTCAATGGCGATGTGCCGGAAAATCTGAAGTCCAAAATTCTGGTGTCCCTCGATATGGGTTTGTTGGTGGCGGGGGCGAAATACAAGGGCGAGTTCGAGGAGCGTTTGAAGGCTGTTATTAAAGAGGTGACCGACGCGAACGGTCAGATCATACTCTTCATTGATGAGATCCACACGTTGATTGGTGCCGGCGGAGGTGAGGGCGCCATGGATGCCGCCAACCTGTTAAAGCCTGCATTGGCCAGGGGTGAACTTCACGCTATTGGTGCAACCACCTTAAAAGAATACCAGAAGCACATCGAGAAGGACAAGGCCCTGGAACGCCGGTTTCAGGCCGTTATGGTGGACGAGCCTTCGGTAGAAGATTCGATTTCAATCCTACGAGGGATCAAAGACAAATATGAATTGCATCACGGTGTTCGCATCAAAGATGATGCTGTGATTTCAGCAGTTGAACTGTCAAGCCGGTACATCTCCGACCGGTTTTTACCAGACAAAGCGATTGACCTCATGGACGAGGCTGCCTCCAAACTGCGATTGGAAATGGATTCCCTTCCCGAGGAATTGGATGAACTTAACCGCAAGATCATGCAATTGGAAATAGAACGCGAAGCCATCCGCCGGGAAAAGGACAAAGAAAAGGAATCGATCCTGAGCAAAGAAATTGCGGAGCTTTCAGAACAGCGCAATTCTCTCAAAGCCAGGTGGGAAAGTGAAAAGGCGGTTGTCAATGACATTCGGAAAGAAAAAGAAGACATCGATAGACTGAAGTTTGAAGCCGAGCAGGCGGAAAAAGCCGGTGATTATGGTAAGGTAGCGGAAATCCGGTATGGTAAAATCGGTGAAGCTGAAAAACGCCTGAACGCCTTTCAGGTCGGAATGAAAGAGATGCAAGGTGAGCATTCACTGCTCAAAGAAGAAGTGGATAGCGAAGACATTGCGGAAGTGGTTGCCAAATGGACGGGTATTCCCGTCTCTAAAATGTTGCAAAGTGAGCGGGAAAAACTACTCCATCTCGAAGAAGAGCTAGGCAAACGAGTAGCCGGACAAGAAGAGGCCATCCATGCGCTCAGTGACGCGGTCCGTAGAAGCCGCGCGGGCTTGCAGGATCCAAAGCGGCCCATCGGTTCATTTATTTTCATGGGAACCACCGGTGTTGGAAAAACAGAGTTGTCTAAGGCGCTGGCGGAATATCTATTCAATGACGAAAACGCAATGGTGCGCATTGACATGAGCGAATATCAGGAGCGCCACAGTGTGAGCCGTTTGATCGGAGCGCCACCCGGCTACATCGGTTATGATGAGGGTGGACAACTGACCGAGGCCGTACGAAGGAAGCCCTATTCGGTGCTCTTACTGGACGAAATTGAAAAAGCGCATTCGGATGTATTCAACATTTTGTTACAAGTGCTGGATGATGGACGTTTGACCGACAACAAGGGTCGGGTTGCCAATTTCAAAAACACGATTATCATCATGACCACCAACATCGGGTCTCAGGTAATCCAGGAGAACTTTGAAAAACTAACGGAAAGTAACTATTTCGAAGTGATCGAGGATACCAAAGACCAGGTCCTTGAAATCTTGCGGAAAACGGTGCGGCCGGAGTTTATCAACCGGATTGACGAAATCATCATGTTCCGCCCGTTGACCAGGGAAGACATAAGAAAGATTGTGGGCATACAATTTGGCCTGATCAAAAGGCGTTTAGGTGAAAGCGGGGTAAAACTCGACATTTCCGCCAATGCGTTGGACCGGCTGGCCAAGCTTGGGTTTGATCCTCAATATGGGGCACGGCCGTTAAAACGGGTGTTACAACGCGAAATTTTAAATGAGCTTTCAAAGCAAATTTTAGCAGGGAAAATAAACAAAGACTCGATCATTTTTGTTGATATGAAGAATGAGGTTGAATTCGAATTTATCAACCTGGATCAGGCAGAAGTGGTGATCAAATGATAATAAAGACTGTGGGTCCCGATCCATCTGCCCAGCCAGGGGCAGATCGAGATCGGGAATGATTGAGGGGTTTGGTCCCGGAATAAATCCGGGATAGGTTTTTGGGTGGGGCGCAGCTGAGGAGCTGCGCCCTTCTTTTATTTCAACCGGTCCTTGTTTTCTCCACTCAAACGCCCTCTTCTATGCGGAAAAGTTTTTTTAGCTTGTCCTCGCCTTTGTGATCAAGCAGCAGTATCAGGTAATCTCCTGCATCGATCTTGACGCTCCCGGCGGGGTTTTTCAACAACCTCTTTTTCCCATCGGCCAGTTTTACAAGTCCAATCAGCACTACGTTATAATCTTTCTTTAATTCAAAAAACGCTTTCTCATAAAATGTTCCCGAATAAGGGTTGTCCGGCTTCATCAGCACTTGCTTCATGTCATATTCGTCATCTTCATGCGCGTAGGCCAGGATCTCTTCGCTGAACAGCGCCACATCGGGTTCATAGATATAACTGGCCAATAGTTTTGAAGAAATCTCATTTTTGGAAATGGCATAAGTTACACCGGCATGCTGGAAGGTGCTTTTCAAATTGCCGTTGTCAAGCGTGACCACGTACTGGAGATGACTAAAATGCTTTTTGATGTTGAGCACGTACACCAATTTTTCAGTGTCATCGTTAAGATTGATAAATACAATAGATGCTTCCTGGATGTTGGCCTTTTCCAGCAATTCAAAATTGTTGTAATCAGAAAACAAGGTGAAGACCTGATCCGAGCTGTAATATTCACGGATGATATCAATGCTGGATCGGTCCTTGGTGATCACCGCTACCTGCTTGCCGGCGGCCGTGAGGTGACTGATCACGGCTTGGCCGAAATCATTCCACCCGATCATCACCACGTGGTTTTTGAAGCCTGTTCCATTAAGGCCAAGCTCCCTGTTTTCTTTGATTGTTCTCATAAAATTGGCGATCTGTCCGATGATAAAACCATAAACCCCTAAACTGGAAAGAAGAAAAACAAACCCGATGTTTCGACCGGAATACGTTACCGGATAAATGTCGCCATAACCTACCGTTGTGAGAGTAGCTACCAGGTACCACAGGGCATCCTGCAGGCTCTTTAGTTTGGAGTCAGGCGCCCCAGCTTCAAAGCGCATCAGCAAGGCGATCAGAAAACCATACACCACCACCATGACTATGACTGTGTACAGAACTTGCCGATACTTAGGCCGCTTCATTCAGGATATAAGAATTCCATTAAAAATAAAGGAAAATGGCTCAGGAATAAAATGGAGGGGGAAACCCAACCACCTACGAATATTTTCGTAATAATCCTTGTGCAATACCAAAAAGGTTAATAAACTTGACTTACGAACCAATTCGTATATAAAATGACGACTAAAAAGAAGGTTTCAAAACCCACTACGAAGGAACTGGAAATCCTCCAAATCGTGTGGAAAAAAGGCCCTGCTAGCGTAAAGGAGGTACATGAAGCCCTCGGCGGCGATCCGGCAAACGGTTACACCACCATTTTGAAGCTCCTGCAAATCATGAATGAAAAAGGCCTCGTGACACGCCAAAAGACGGGCAAGTTGCATCTCTATAAAGCCGCCGCATCCCAGGAAAACACCAAGCAACAGTTGGTGCTCAAAATGATTGAAACTGTTTTTCAGGGATCGGCCTCCCAATTGGTGCTCAGCGCGCTCGGCAATCGCAAGTCCAGCAAAGAAGAACTAAACGAAATAAGAAAATACCTGGATAACCTGGAGATCAATGATGAAGATCGCTGAATTAGACCCTTGGATGACAACACTGGGTTGGACCCTGCTTCATTCTTTGTGGCAGGGGGTGATCGTGTATTTGCTTCTCCTGTTGATAAGGCGAATGCTGCCTTCTGCATCCGCTTCCGTAAAGTATGCCTTCGCCACGGGATCGATGGCGGCAATTCTTCTCTGCTCTGCAGGAACGTTTATATGCATCCTGCAGCGGTCCCCAACCGCCCTTCCGGCAAGTAATGAGATCATCAGTTTGCCCGGGGATGTGTTTTCCACAACTGCTATGGAAGCAAATCCGCTAACGTCCCTGCTAGCCATCAGTCGATGGATCAACAATCAGATCCAATGGATTGTCGGTGCGTGGATGATCGGCGCCTTATTCTTCGGAATCCGGCTGATGAAGGCCTGGTGGCACACCCGGCAAATACAACTGGAAGGCGATTCGATTGTTGGATTTTGGAAAACCAGACTGCAGGAACTGGCACTTGATTGCGGTATCAGCAGAACCATCTTGCTCTTGCAATCCAGGCTGATCGATGCACCGATCTTGCTGGGCTACGTCAAACCCGTGATCCTTCTCCCGGTGGGCATGCTGAGCGGCTTGTCGACGGAACAGGTGGAAACTATTTTGCTTCATGAGTTGGCCCACATTCAGCGCAGTGACTATATCGTCAATCTCGTTCAGTCCTTTGCCGAAGTAATTTTCTTTTTTAATCCGTGGGTGTGGGCAATCTCATCGGAAATATGCCTCGAACGGGAACAATGTTGTGATGACCGGGTTGTAAAAGTGAGAAGTCCGCTGGCGTACGCCCAAGCTTTGCACCAGCTCGAAGAGGCGCGGTCGATCGACCCCACTTTTGTCTTGGCGGCGTCAGGAAGAAAAAATCAATTGTTAAAACGAATCAAAAGAATTATGGAACCTTCAGAAAAGAAAGAAGAAGGGCGTGAAAAAGTGTTTCCCGCCTTGTTGGTGATTGTAGCGCTTTTGGGGGCCTCCTGGTTTTCGATCCAGGCCTATCATCCCGAAATAAAGTACGAACCGGGCACCGGGCCCGAAAGACGAAACGTTGCGCCGATTGCTGACACGACCAAAAAAGATCTGAAAAAGGAGAAATCGGCGACTTATTCGCGCAAATCGGTGACCCCATACGACGAGAAAGGTGAGCCTCATCAAGAATTGACCGAAGAGTTTAGCGGCAACGAAGATATGAGGCCGATGTTGAGCCCGCTTGACCTCCATATTGATATACCTGCGTTGGCTCCATTTCCCGCGGTGGAGGCAATTCCTGAGGTGGAAGCTTTGACGGAGATGGCACCGTTCGCGCCCTTCGCTCCTGGGAACCCAGAGGGAATGAACTTCTACATTCCTTTCCTTGATTCCTTGCCCGGTAGGTCTTTCGGGCTGCAAAATGATCGCGACTGGGAAAATTTCGGAAAGGAATTCACCGAAAAATTCCGGGAACGGTTCTCTGATTTCTATCAAAAGAACCAACCTGAGTTTGAGAACATGATGAATGAGCTGGAAAAGAAGATGGAAAAAGCGCGTGCAGGTATGGACGAGATTCGGTTTGCAGATGCCGAGTGGGAAAAAGAAATGCACCATTTGCAAAAAGAATTGGAGGTGCTGGCGCCACGGCAGGAACAATTCATGCAGCGGCATCAGGCGGGCATGAAGAAATTGGAGCAGGAAATGATCCGGAAGAATTATGAATTGGAATCAAAAATGAAGGATCATGAGTATTATATGAAGTCCATGGAAAGTAAAATGAAGGCCTTTGAAGAAGAACTAAAGGTCGAATTGGTGAAGGATGGATACCTGGCGAAGGACGAACCTATAAAGTCCATGAATTGGAACGATGACGGTACCATTGAAGTGAATGGCAAGAAGATCAAAGACCTGGACAAGAATAAATATCAGGAACTGCACAAAAAATATTTTAGGGGAGGAAAACACTTCCGTTACGTTGAGTAACCAAAACAGGAGGATCGTAGAATCAGCGCGCGCACTTCTCCAGGGCCTTCCTCACTTCGGGAAGTTCAAGGTCTCTTTTATGCTCCCAGGTATTGTAGATATAGGTAGCGATTTCGGCAATCTCCAGTTCAGTCAGTGATCGCACACCGGGCATCGGTTGATTATAGCTTTTGCCATTGACAATCATCTCCCCTTTTTGACCATATTTCATCTGGCAAATGACCAGGTCAAAGTTCCTTTCCAGGTAGTCTGAGTGGTCTAATGGCGGGTAAAGCAAACCGAGGCCTTTGCCAGATTTCTGATGGCAATTACTGCAATGGGTGATATACAATTGCTCGCCCTCAACATAGTACTGCTGGAATTTAACGGACTCGGATGAATTTGATCGGCTGCAACCAATGGCAAATGAGAATAAAATAAGGGCTGCTGCGATTTGTAGAGGCCCATCCATCCAAAAGTGATGACGGCGACACCATGGGTTACTCATTTTCCCGCCTTAATTGCTTGATATCGGCTATTAATCGATTTACATCATCCTCTCTGGTGCCATCGTATTTTCCACGGATCCGTTTTTTCTTATCAATCAAAAGGAAGGCGCCACTGTGAATAAATCCATCCGGTTCGGTTTTATCCTCGAGGGCTGTGGCGAAATAACTGGTTTGGGCAATTTTGTAAATCGAATCCTTGACGCCGGTGACAAAATGCCACCGGACGCTTTCCACCGCAAGCCGTCGCGCAAATTCGTGCAGCAAAGCTACCGTGTCGTATTCCGGATCGATCGTGTGAGATAAAAGCAAGACATCCGGCATTTCCCTGGTGGCCTCATACACGCGAAGCATTTGCGTTTTCATGATGGGACAGATCGTTCGGCAAGTGGTGAAGAAAAAATCGGCAACGTAAATTTTACCCTCAAATGAACTGTTGGTAATAATAGCGCTATCCTGATCGACAAACCGGAAAGGTGCAATAGTATGGTACACCGTGTCGGTCCCCTCAACGGCGCGCTCCCCCAGAATGGGAAGTTTTTCCTCATGAACGGAACACGCTGAGAGCAGCATGGTAAATCCAGCAATGCCAAACTTCCTAACCGACCGTGATTTCATCGCCTTCAAAAATTTCTCCATGGTCAATAGCAATTACATTTTGTCCAAAATAAACATTTCCGTCGCGCTGGCGGTAAGTAGCCAGGGTGGCCAGGGGCTCCCTGCCTTTTTCCGCAGTGTCCTGATTGATGGTCGTTACCATGCACCGGCCGCATGGTTTTACCCCCACAAAGCGGTTTTTCCCTATCCTGAAGGCCCGCCAGGCATCTTCTTCATAAGCCTCACCGCCCATGAAAACCAAGTTCGGCCGGAAGCGGTTCATCGGAAGCGGGTTCTTCAATTTCCTGTTCAAATCGGCGAGGGATGCTTCGCCAATAATCAGGAAGGGAAACCCATCCGCGAGGCTCACCTCGTCGTTGTCAATGTTATATCTTGCATCCACGGGTCTTGAATTTTTTTCGGGAAAGGACACCATCCTGCACGGGAAGCTAAGGCTTTCGGAAAACCATTCGCTGTGTTCTTTACTCACTTCCATCACTTTTACCGAATCATCCCAAACTTTTGTTTCGATGGGGACATCGATGACTGCATGGGTGAATGAAAGCCGGATAGAACGATCCTGATGGCGAATCGATAATTGACCCTCGTCGATGCTTTGTCTAAAGAGCGCCATTTTTGGATGCGTACGTTGCGTCATAAAATTGCCTTGGTCATCAATAAGCATCCAACGCCGGTCATACCGGAGTCCCTTCGCCAAAACGACGGAGGACTTCAGACGAATTCCGCCCAGTGATTTGACAGGGTAAATCCAAATTTCGCTCAACGTCAAATCCGCCATTGAACTTTTACCTGCTATTTAGCGCTAACTTAAGCATAAGTCGTTTATAAGAAGTAAGAAGATGAGAAGGAAGGAGTAAGTAGTAAGAAGAATTATTGAACCTGGGTTCATTTTTTTCAGGTCCCTCCAAACAACCTACTGAATACCGGTCTACCGATTGCTGACCTACCGATTACCGACCTGCCGATTCAAGGTGCCAGATACAATTTATCAAAATATTCCCTTGCCATGCGGCCTGAATCAAATTGAGGCAGCACATCCATCATGCTTGCCTTCATGACCTTCAGCCACCGGGTCGGGTTCTTGTAATACATCGGAATGATTTCCTTTTCAAGCAAGTCAAGCAGATTTTGTGCCTCCGCCTTATCGCGTTCTTCCGGGGTCAACGCGGGGTCGGCTGTTTCGATAATGAAACTGTTCTTGCCATGTTTTGCAAACTCCGGTATCCATCCGTCAGGGATCGAGAGATTGATGGATCCATTCATGGCGGCTGTCATCCCAGACGTTCCGGAGGCTTCATGATACATCCTTGGATTATTCAGCCAAAGATCAGAACCCCGTTTTAGGTGTGCGGAAAGCCAAAGTTCGTAACCGGTAACCACCGTGCAATTCGGTAAAGTTTTGGTTTTCCAATAAATTTCATTAAACAGGTTGATGGCCGTATAATCCTCCGGATACGGTTTGCCGGCCCATATCACCTGGATTGGATAGTCCTTGCTTTCAGCAATTTTCAAAAACCGCTCAAAGTCGGAAAGCAGGAGATTGGCGCGCTTGTAGCTCGCAAAGCGCCGGGCCCAGACGATGGTAAGCACATTTGGATCAAATAATTTACCGGTCTGGTTTGCCACCACGCGAAAGAGCTTGAGTTTGAGTTCTTTTTTGCGCAGCTCCAGGGCTTTGTCATTCTGTTTGGCCAACGCCTTGTCCAGTTCCGGGTCGCTCCAGTAAGTTTTATTCTGAGCATTGGTGATGGCCGTGATTTCCGAGATGCCGTCATATCCACTCCACATCTTCCGGGCAACTTCTCCGTGAAGTTGTGAAACCCCATTGGCAATTTTTGCAAGCCTCAGTGCGGTAAGCGTATAATTCAACACACCGTTTTCGGGGTGAACATAATCTTCCACTTGCTTTTGCGTAAAGCCGTCAAAGAAACTCATGCCGTTTAGCAATGGAACACTGTGTTCCTCGTTGCCGGATTTCTCGGGCGTGTGAGTTGTGAAAACTACACGCTTCCTGACTTCCTGCATGTCCTTGAATTTGTTCAACAGATAAAAACACATCGGCAAAGCATGGCCTTCATTCATGTGATAAATCTCCGTTTCACGTCCCAACACATCCAGCAACTTGGCGCCACCGGCCCCCAGCAGGATCGACTGGGCAATACGCGTCGTTTCGTTTGGGTCATATAACCGGTGGCTGATTGTCTGCGCAAGGAAGTCATTTTCCGGAATGTCAGTCGAAAGAAGGAATACAGGCGCTGTTTTGAAAACTTCCGGCTTCAATAAGAAAGCTTTTACATGAACGTTGGCCCCATGGATCGTAATTGGAAAAACTATTCCGGTGTCGGTCAGAAAGGAATAATCCTTATCCCTGAATGCAACTTTAAAAGTCTGATCCTGATTGCGCTCCTGATCGTAATATCCCTTTTTCCACAGAATGCCGACACCGACGACATTTTGCTTTAGCTCATAGACGCTACGCATGTGGGAACCGGCCAGGAAACCCAATCCACCGCTGTAAATCTTGAGCGGTTGATCGATTGCAAATTCCATCGAGAAGTAGGCCACCGGTTTAGAATATTTTTGATCGAATGGGTAGGGAAAAAGCTCGGAAGGATGAATCATGAATTCAAGAATTTCGTTTGGCCTGGGTTAACCCCGAATTGCGAAACTAAGAAATCAGATGGAAAGAGGAGGAGGAAGTTTATAAAAGCCCCCTGCAATCGATTGAAGTGCAATCAGGTCTCGGGTCTTAAGTCTCGGGTCTCAGGTCTCAAGTCTCATGTTGTTTCAGGTTTAAGTTTCTAAGGCCTCAGGAATCCAGATGCAACAGAATCAATAGAATCAACAAAATCCAGCATCAATAATCATGATTGCCAGGATCCAGAGAATGCGCACCATTATGACCTGAAGACCTGAGCCGTTTAACCTCAGAATGGTTTCATTGTGGAATTTGCGGGTCATTAACAACTTTTTAACATGGATTTTCATCCTGAATTCCTTATTTTTAACTTCCTCAAAATTAATCATCCATGGCAACCTACACGCTCAAAATCAACAACAAAACCCACACGGTTGAGGCCGACCCCAAGACGCCCTTGCTTTGGGTTATCCGCGATTTAGTTGGACTTACCGGCACCAAGTACGGGTGCGGCATGGCACAATGCGGCGCTTGCACTGTTCATGCCAATGGCAAACCCGTTCGCTCCTGTTCTGTTCCGGTCGCTTCGATGACCGCCCAGAACATCACTACCATCGAAGGACTCTCCGACGATAACAGTCATCCTGTGCAGCAGGCCTGGATCAAAGAACAAGTCCCCCAGTGCGGCTATTGTCAGTCTGGCCAGATTATGGCAGCTTCGGCCCTACTGGAACGAAATGTAAATCCATCGGATGAAGAAATTGACCGTGCGATGCAAGGCCATATTTGCCGGTGTGGAACCTACCCGCGCATTCGCAAAGCCATTAAGACGGCTTCAAAGTTGATGTCTCAAAAAGCCTCCACCAAATAATTTGCTAAGTCATGGAAACAAAAAACATATCCAGAAGAAATTTCATCAAGCTTTCCGGTATGACAGGCACCGTGCTTGCGTTGGGTTACTATCTTCCCGCTGCCGGAAAAGAAGGTGACGTGATAAAAGTCGCAACCGCAGAGAATACGGGAATCGAACTCAACGCCTGGATCTCTATCGACACCAAGGGTAAAGTAACGATCATCAATCACCGCGCTGAAATGGGACAAGGGTCGTTCCAGGCAGTGCCGCAAATCATCGCTGAAGAATTGGAGGTCGACCTCAATCAGGTAAACATCGTTTTCGCACAAGGCAGCCAAACCCTGTACGGCAGTCAGATAACAGGTGGAAGTTCTACGGTACGCGGTTCCTATCAGCGATTGCTAAAACTGAGTGCCACCGCGCGCGAAATGCTGATCGAGGCTGCAGCCAAGAAATGGGGAGTGGCTCATTCGGAATGTTATGCGGAGAATGGTCAAGTCATTCACAAACCCTCTGGTAAGAAATGGGGCTATGGAGATCTCGTTCAGGATGCGTCGAAATTGGAGCCACCCAAAAATGTGAAACTAAAAGAATCCAGGGACTATAAAATCATCCGAAAGCCAATGCCAAGGCAAGACACTCCGCTCAAAACCAGCGGTAAGGCCATTTTTGGATTGGATAAGAAATTGCCTGGCATGCTATACGCTGTTGTTGAGCGCAGTCCCCGCTTTCTGGGAAAAATAAAAAGTTACGACGATACTGCTACCAAGGCAGTTCCCGGCGTAAAGCGCGTGTTCAAAGTGCAGATGCCTGTTTTTGCCAATCTCCGTGATGGCGTTGCCGTTGTTGCTGACACCCTTTGGGCTGCCATCCAAGGTAGAAAAGTCTTAAAGGTGGAATGGGACGACGCCGGATTTGACCACCATAGCACGGCGCAATTGTATGCGCGCATGAATGATAGCTTTAAGTCGGAGGGATTGTCGCAAAAGACCCAGGGGAGTTTTTCCTATGCATTTGCAAAAGCGGAAAAGAAACTCGAGGCGGTCTACGAAACTCCTTACGAATCACATAGCTGCATGGAACCCATCAACTGCATCGCCGATGTGCGTGATGATCGATGTGAAATATGGGGCCCTATTCAGGGTCCGGATTGGATCCAGCAAGATGTGAGTCAGCGATTGGGATTACCCATGGAAAAGGTGATCGTAAATATGACTTTCCTTGGCGGTGGTTTTGGACGTAAAGCTTTTACCGACTATCCGTACGAGGCAGTCCTGATCTCCAAAGAAATGAAAGCACCGGTTCAGGTTGTTTGGACCCGGGAGGATGACATGACACAGGGTCCTTTCCGGCCGGGAGCTGTTTATGAATGCAAAGCCGGGCTTCGCGATGGACGCATCAGGGCCTTCCAGGCCAAAATGGCGGCGCAGAATATGGACCACCAATGGCCAGGAGCCGACAAATTGGTGTACAATGGAAGCACGACTGAGGGATTTCTTGAACCCTATTTTGATTCGATCCCCAATTACAGTTTTTCGGATCACCCGCTCGATTCTCCGATTCCCGTAATGTGGTGGAGGTCGGTTTATTCTTCGACCAACGGCTTTGCCTATGAAAGTTTTATGGATGAGCTGGCCCTCCAAGCCGGCAAAGATCCATTGGAGTTCCGGCGACAACATTTGGAAAAGCCCCGGTATCATGAGTTGATCAATAAGCTCGAAGAAGTGAGTGGCTGGAAGTCACGCGGTAAAAATGCGGGATGGGGGGTGGCCATTACCGAATGCTTCTCAAGTATTGTCGGTGAAGTGGTGAAGGTTTCGAAGAGCGCCAACGGCCAGGTAAAAATTGACAAGGTCTTCGCAGTGATGGATTGCGGGTGGTATGTCAATCCCGATACGATTCGGGCCCAAGTAGAAGGAAGCATTGTTATGGCCTTAGGTGCTGCGACCAAACACGCAACTAATTTTGCAGATGGCAAAGCGGTAGAGACCAACTTTGACAAGTACAAAATGCCTCGCATCAGCGACACCCCGGAGATTGAAGTGCATGTAATGGACAACGAAGAAAAAGCAGGTGGCGTGGGTGAACCTGGATTGCCGCCGTTCACACCGGCGTTGACCAATGCGATTTTTGATCTGACAGGTAAGCGAATAAGAAAGCTGCCCTTCGCATTGGAAGAAGTATAATGTGTAATTTAAATAAATCATGAAAAAACTCGTCGTCGCCTTATTCACGATTACCTTTTCATTACCCTTCATCTCTTTTCAAAAAAAACCGGTTTTCGACCTGAAAGGCAGCGTAGCCAGGGGCAAAGAGGTCTATCTTGCTCAATGTGTTACCTGCCATATGGAAGCGGGTGAAGGAGTTGAAGGGGTTTATCCTCCGCTTACCAAGTCAGACTACTTGATGGCCGATAAGAAGCGTGCTGTCGTCCAGGTAATGAAGGGGTTGAGCGGACCGATCAAGGTGAGCGGAAAAACGTACGATGCTGAGATGACTGGCTTTGACTTGAACGACCAGGAAGTGAGCGATGTACTTAATTACATTCGCAACTCGTGGGGCAATAAAGGTGAGGCGGTGCGACCGGAAGAGGCGAAGGCTGCAAGAAAATAACTTCATGAATGGCCATGAACTATCTTTTTGATCATGAAATGATTCATGAAGCCTCGGTGCGCACTGACACGCCGGTAGGACGCCGGGACTTCCTGAAACTGAGCGGCCTGGCCGGGGCAGGTTTGGTGATCGGCATGGGGTTTCTCGATTCCACGATTGCCAATGCCTCGAAGGGATCATCTGCTGCCGAAGGTCTATTTGAACCCAGCGCTTTCCTGAAGATCAGCAACGATGGAAAGATCATTGTGATGTCCAAAAATCCGGAGATCGGACAAGGCGTCAAGACCTCGATGCCACAGATCATTGCTGAAGAACTGGAAGTGGACTGGAAACTGATTGAAGTGCAACAGGGAATGCTCGACGATCGCTTCGGAGACCAATTTGCGGGTGGAAGTACAGGAATCAAAACCAACTTTAACGCCCTTCGAAAGGCAGGCGCTGCGGCGCGTGAAATGCTCGTTGAAGCAGCCGCACGCAAATGGCAAGTAGCGTTGAATGATTGCTACGCCAAAGAAGGCTTCATATATAAAAAAGATTCAACAGATAAACTCAGTTATGGAGCACTGGCGGAGGCCGCTTCCCATCTCAGCATCCGTGAAAATCCAAAGCTGAAGGATCCAAAGGATTTTAAGATTATCGGCATGGCAATTCCCGGCGTGGACAATAGAAAAATTGTTACCGGCACGGCCGAGTTTGGATTGGATGCGCGACCCAAAGGGATGCTGGTGGCTTGCATTGAACGTTGTCCCGTTTATGGCGGTAAGGTAAAACATATCGATAGCACAGAAGCATTGAAAGTTCCCGGTGTTCAGCAGGTAATTAAGATGGATCCTTCGTCGAATCCGACGAGAATCGTTGCCGGCGTCGCAGTCATTGCCATCAATACGTGGTCGGCAATGAAGGCAAGAAAAGCATTGAAAATAGAATGGGATTTTTCCGACGGTGAGGTGGAGAGCGATGAGAACCTAAAAAGTCAGTTCGAAAAAAACATAAACGGCAAGGGTGAATTGCTGCGCGACGATGGAAATGTGGACGAGGCATTTGCGAAGTGTAAGCAGGTGCACGAGGCCACTTTCGAAGCACCATTCCTGGCACACACGCCGATGGAGCCAATGAATTACACGGCGGATGTCCGCCCCGACGGCGCCGATGTATGGGGTCCAACACAAGTTCCCGAAAGTGTGCGTTGGTTGGCTGCCGACATTACGGGGCTGGCACCCGACAAAATCAACGTGCGAATGACGCGCGCAGGCGGTGGCTTTGGCCGCAGACTCATGGCGGATTATGCATGCGAAGCGGTGTACATTTCTAAAGCCATAGGCAAACCGGTGCAGGTCGTATGGACACGGGAAGATGATATACAGCACGACTTCTACCGTCC
>JBGPGZ010000010.1:0-21022 GCA_041484175.1 Cyclobacteriaceae bacterium
CAAGTTCCGTAGGAACGGAATATGGATTCAACACCAATCGAATTTGGGTAATGTATTGGCATTCGCCATTTTATTCCATCCCTAACGGGACTTGATTGGTCTGTATATTTGTCTACCGATATTTCGTTCCTAAAGGGACTTGGAGATTATTAAATGATCAAAACCGGCGCATTGGATCGAAATATTCGCAAATCAAATCAATCATTGCAACAAAGTTCCGTAGGAACGGAATATTGGTAGAAAATAATCAACCAGTCCACCAAGTTCCGTAGGAACGGAATATGGATTCAACACCAATCGAATTTGGGTAATGTATTGGCATTCGCCATTTTATATGCCGTCCCTGACGGGATTATGGATTGGCAGACAAAACCTGACTGGCTATGGACAACATCTTTGTAGAAAGAACGCGCATAACAAATTCTTCGTCCCTCAGGGACGACACCTTGGTCGATGGATGGCATTTGAACTATGCCAGCCTCGTTAGGTTGGTGCCGACTCGTAGATCATCCATCAATCATTGATGTTGTATTCCTCCAGCGGCCGGAATTCCTTCATGTCATCAAAGTGAAAAGTGCCGTTTTGTCCCGTGGTTAGGTACGCTTTGCCTCCAACAACAAAGGCAACCGAATAGGAGCGCGCTGCGCCTTCATAAGGTGTCATTTTTGTCCATGTTAATGCTCCAGGGTCATACTGATATACGGTGGTTTGACTGACCCCACCACCCAGCCCGGTGGCCAGGTAGCCTTTATTATCGAGGGTGAATGCAACCCCGCTGTACCTGTTTACTGCAAGTTTAAAATTTGCATACTGAGCATCCGTTGTAAGCGGTGTTTGGTTGCTCCACAACTGGGTGGCCGGGTCAAACTGCCAGAGGTCATAAATCGGAGCTCCGTTGTTGCTCCCACCGCACAAATAGATCTTGTTATTGATGGTCATGATCATGGATTGCTCCCGTTTTTTCGGAGTTGGCGTTGTTACTTTCCAGCTGTCATCCGATGGATTGTACTGCCAAAAGTCGCTGTAGAAATTACCATTGTAGCCAGTACCCACGTAACCATAAGTTCCATCATCAAATGCGACCGCGTTATAGCGCGCATCGCCTCCAAAATCATTGAGTTGTTTCCATTGGTTGGACGCGGGATCGTATTCCCAGAAGTCCTTTAGCTGAACCGTTGCCAGCTCGCGATTATAACCGGTTCCTACATATCCCTTTCCATTAACACTAAACGCAACCGATTGCTCACGAAGCGTGCCAGGAAAGTCTGCTATCTTGATCCAGGTGGTATTCCCCGAGTCGAACACATAAGAATCAGGAAGGTATATGTTATTGGGACCACCATAGCCTAAGCCCACATAGGCCTTGGCGCCGATTACAAAACAATATGCACCACTGCGCGGCGACCCTGCAAAATCGGTGGAGGTCACCCAGTTTCCCAGTATTACAGCGGGATCGGATTTGTGACAGGAAGGAAAGGTCAGCAAACTGAATATACCTATCAATCCGGCAATGCAACGTATAATTTTCATACTTCTTTAAGTTTATTCATTGATTCGATAAAGTGACAAAATAGAGTTTAATCTTCATGTTATAGAGATTCTTCTTATCGCCTAAATAAAGACGATTAACGGACGACCGATATTGCCTATCGTCCAGCAAAATTAGCAAAGCGTTATTGTTAAACGTGTTGTTTTGCAGTTGCCCATTGACAAAGCCGGTAACGTCCACCTGATATCGGGTATTACGACCTAATTCCAGGTCCTTAAAAAGACCTGCGGTAAATGGAGTAAGGGATAGGTATCGATTCTGTTTGTCTACGGGATAAAGTGAAAGCGTGGGCGGCAGGGGATCATGCGTATACGATCCCTTTATCGGCACCATTTCCAGTACAGCGGTGGAACACTGAAAATTTCCGTTTTCCAACAGGAGGTTTCTAAGGTATGGCATTTCTACCCGGATGGAAAGTCCTACACCGCATTGAAGGTAAGATTCATTTCCCGTGGCGACTGACGCTACCGGCTGACGGAGCTTCAGCGAACTGAGTTGCGTTGTCTGCCGATTGGCGCGGATCCTATTGAAGTAGATATTGGTGGTGCTCGACGCACCCATCTTAAATGAAATGTGCTTGTCTGTGCTGGGTACGGTAGACCGGTCGCGATAGTACAGCCTCATTTCAGGTTTGTTTTTAAAACCAAGCAAGCTTGAGTTGGACAATGTATCAGGTATGATCGCTAACCCCTTGAAAAATTTTGTGAAATCAGCATAGGTAGAAAGACGGGGGTCATTGGCTTTCGCCATGGCCATCAACTCCTGACCCAAAACATCCGATAAAAAAACCTCAACACTGTCGGTCTTTTTTGGACGCGGCGAAAAAGTAAGGGAGCCGAGCGGCGCGGCGCTTTCGTCTATGCTAAATTTACTGGAGTTCCATAAATATCCACTTATCAATTTAAGGTCTTTCGCCAACCGGTGCACGGAGATGGTTTGGAGTCCGGTAGTATCATAAAAAGAATATCCATCCCGTTGAAGAAATAATCGAAGTGATAAATAGTCTGTCGTGTTTTCGTCGAGGACAACCGCTTTCTGCACGCCAATCTGAAAAGCACTCTGCGCCGTTACCGGCCCTAGTCTTTCGTCGTCATGATGGCCCACCAACAGGCGAATGGCGTTGGAGGACACCATCGAGTCCATTTGTACCGTGCTGACTTTCAAGCTGACTGAATCGACAAACGAAATATCGAATGAATGGCTGCTGAAAAAATTCGAACCGATCTCCGAAACACTATTAGTACATTCGCTCAATCCCGCCAGTGAAAGAACTAAAAAGGTTATTATTTTTCCGCGCATAGATTCCAACACACCATCGAAAGAGAGTAAGGATTGATAGGGTCTAAAAAATTATCCGCAAAAGTAGAGATTTTAGAAACAAAAAGCACAATTTGCCCGCTGAAAGGTAAATCATAGTCTGAAATAGATTCTTCACCGTAAAATTTACCGATAAAACGTTGGATGAGCCATGTCATTGCCTTGGTATGTGAGTATAATTTACGGTCATTTCCGGCCCCGGATTGCAGTAGCGTTATTGGATAACCGCTTTTGGGTGAGCATTCGCATTGTTTGTGCCGCTACCTTGATTTTTGCAGCGCTTGGTGTGAACAGCCAGTCCATTAACGGTTCTATCTATTCCTATTATGGCATCGGAAATCTGCAGGCGAGATCCTCGGCTTATACACGTGGTTTGGGTTATACCGGCGTTGGTATACGGGATGATTACCATATCAACGCATTGAACCCGGCTGCCTATAATGCCATTGCCAAACCGTTTACCGCGCTTTTTGAGATAGGGGCCAATTATGAAGCTACCTCCCACCAAACGAGTGATGCATCCTCCATATCCAAATCAGGAGGTCTCAATGGGATCAACTTCCTGTTCAAAGTTTCTCCCAAATGGGGATTTGGCGTGGGTGCCGCTCCGTTAAGCAATATTTCCTATAATGCCTCCTCCACCATTACTTTTGGAGCCCTCAGCACACCCACTCAAGTGATCAACGAAGGATCGGGAGGCATCAACCAATTTTATGCCGGAAGCGCCTTTGAAGTCCTGAAAAATCTGTCGCTGGGTGCAAATATTTCTTATTACTTAGGCACGATTAAGAAAATTGAGACGGTTGCTCCAACCGGAGTAACGGGTCAGTTGATTGTTGCCAACCGCGCGACCGCGCATAATTTGGGAGGCGATGTCGGTGCGCAATATTTGTTGTCACTTAAAAAGGCCAAGATTATCATAGGGGCTACCTGGGACCCTGGCACTTTCTTAAGCGGCATGCAGCAAACATCCATCGTTAACACCAACTTTGACACCCTCAAGAAAACGGATAAGATAAAGCGGGATTATCGCATGCCGCCTACCTATGGAGGAGGCATCTCCTTGAAGATAAATCGTTCTACTCTTGCCGCAGATCTGCACTGGGCCGATTGGAAAAATGCAGTTTTGAATGATGATCAGGTCTATCAAAATAGCTTCAAATATTCTCTGGGGTATGAGTACCGCGGTGACCTCACATCCGTGAAATACCTGAATGCAATTTCATTCAGGGCGGGGGGCTTTGTACAGGATTATCCGGTGTTAGTCAAAAACACTGCGCTAACAACCTGGGGTTATACCGTGGGTATCAGCTTGCCATTGGATAATTACAGGGCCTCGATGAACATCAACTATTCCTTTATCCAATTGGGTACTTTGCAAAACGGCCTTGTCAAGGAGCAATCCAATAAGATTGTACTGGATTTTATCATTCGCGACATCTGGGGCATCAAACGGAAGTTTGATTAGTTGATCAGGCCCGTAATTGGGCAGGGCGATTGATGTAAATGGCTTATCATGAATAAAACAGGAATCTATCTCGTTTCTTTTATGTGTTTGGCAAGCTCTTCGTTTTGCCAAAAGATCACCATGGAAAAAACATTCGGAGGGACTCGCTTTGAGATGGACACGCTGACACTGAGTCCAAGACAAGTATTGGATCTGATGAGTGATATTCCCATAGCATACGATGAATTCTCCAGGGCCAAGTCAAACTACAGTACATCCGGGGTGTTGGGATTTGCCGGGGGTCTGTTGGTAGCCGTACCACTGGTCACCTGGGTAGCCGGAGGCAATCCCGAATGGGGTTTTGCGGCAGGCGGAGCGGTTCTTATTTTGGCCTCTGTGCCATTCAACAACGCATTTCGCAGGCACGCCCAACGCGCGCTGGATGAGTACAATAAAAAATTTACTTCCCATCAAATCAAAACAAAGTTTTATCTTACCGGCTCGGGTGCGAAAATAGTGATCCGGTTTTAGATCGATTCCAGGTTTTTCCTTGTCCTTTCATTTTCAAGGTTGACTAGCTTTACTTGCTGTCCATTGAGTTGACCAATTACGCGCGGATTCCAATAATCGTGGAACAATGAAAATTTCTGATCAATGTTTATTTTCCTCATATCGGTAGATCTTTAATTCATCGGAAAATATTTTCTGGACCGAAGCCAGGTGTCCCTGTGCAGGAGGAGCTGCAATCCCCAAACCAAAAGACCGCGTCGAAGAGAAAATGCGGGCCTCATCCCAATAACGGGAATTGCTAAAAAGCTGGAGCGTTTGGGGCCCTCCCTCAACGATGAGGGATTGAATTTTTCGTTTATATAAATCGGTGACCAGCTGATCGATGAAATTGTCCTCGTCCAATCTGATAAAAGTGCGGTTTTCATTCTCCTCGTGCCCGAGAACATTGTAGCAAATGGTCTTTTGAGGCCCAGCCCAGAGATTTAGATTTGCTGGTAGCCGTAAAAACCGGTCGATAACAATTCGGACCGGATTCCGTCCGGACCATTCACGCACATTGAGTTGGGGATTATCGTGTGAGGCGGTTCTTACCCCCACCAGTACTCCATCTTCTTCACTCCGCCACCGATGCACCAGTTGCCGCGAGAATTCATTGCTGATCCACTTTGAATCAAAATTCTTATGGGCCATAAACCCATCCGCAGTTTGTGCCCATTTCAGGATAATATACGGCCGCTGTTTTTCGACGAATGTAAAGAACCGCCTGTTCAGTTCCCGGCCCTCTTTTCTCAAAATACCCGTGACCACTTCAACGCCGGATTCTTTTAGCCTCATGATGCCACGACCCGCCACCAGCGGGTTTGTATCCTCATTTGCGATCACCACTTTTTTTACATTCATCTGAACCAATAAATCGGCGCAAGGGGGTGTTTGGCCAACGTGCGAACACGGCTCCAGGTTTACGTACACGGTAGATCCCTTCAAAAGATTCTTGTCTGCGACAGTATCGATTGCATTTACTTCGGCATGGGCTTCTCCGTATTTCCGATGCCACCCTTCACCGATAATTTTGCCATCGCGGACAATAACACAACCCACTTTTGGATTCGGGCTGACGGAACCCGTACCCAGGCTGGCCAATTCGAATGCCCGCAGCATGAAAAGTTCGTCTGATATCATGAAGATCGACTATTATTGCAAAGATCATTTTCACAATGACCAATTCCAAAGTCCTTTTCCATGATCTGGTGAATAAGATCCGGCTGGGCGATGATGCCGGTGAGATTCATGCGATCACTTATGCGCTCATGGAAAGTCAATTTGGACTTACAAAAACAGATATCATGTCAGAAAAGGCACTTGCCGCTATCGATTGGGGCCTGTTGGAAAGCCGCCTTCAGCGCATCAACCGGCAAGAGCCAATTCAATACATCCTTGGTGAGACTGAATTCTATGGAAGAAAATTTATCGTAAATCCACCCGTACTGATTCCCAGGCCGGAAACAGAATTGATCATCAGGGATGTGATTGATGCTGACCACAACGGCACGGCGCGGGGAACAATTCTTGACATCGGTACGGGCAGCGGTTGTATTGCCGTTACGCTGGCGAAGGAATTTCCAGGCCGCAATGTGGCCGCAACCGATGTGAGCACAGAGGCTTTGGTGACTGCAGCCAAAAATGCAAAATTGAATCACGCCTCCGTTGAATTCAGTCGGCATAACATCCTCACCGATGACCTTCCCTTGAAGAACGTTGAATGGATTGTGAGCAATCCGCCATACGTGACAGACTCCGAAAAGGGCTTGATGAAAAAGAATGTCCTGGCTTATGAACCGTCACTTGCTTTGTTCGTTCCGGACGATGACCCGCTCATTTTTTACAAAGCAATTATTCATAAAGGCAAAACAGCGTTAAAAGCCGGAGGGCGAATGGTCGTAGAAATCAATGAGAAATATGGAAGTGAAGTGACAACCCTATTTCTGACAGCGGGATACTATTCGCCCCGTATCACAAAAGATTTTGCGCACAAAGACCGTATCGTTTCAGCGCAGCTTGGGAGTTGAGTGGACCTGCTGGGTTTCCATTGCTCACCGATTCCATGACAGGCAAGAAGCAGAGGAAGTATCACGTTTAGGGGACATCAGTTTAGTTCAGGGCTTAAGCCCTGACGAACGAGATCCGTTTATTGCTTCATGGGTTCAAAGAAACATACCGACCCCCCTACCCAGGTTTTGTCTTGGTTGAATTTCACGCCGATCATTTCCCCTCTGCTGAGACGAGCAAGGTTGGTGATTAATTCGGGCCGGACTTTTGCATCCTCCCATAGAAACAGGAGACGCACCTCGGCCTTGATAAGACCATCCGGTGCCTGAATCACAGGCTCATACTTCACTTTTCGCTGCAACAAGAAATTGGCCCGCTCACTTGCAGGAATGGAATCAATATCCTTTGTCGTCACATTAAAGATGACGCCACTTCCGGAAAAAGAATAAAGCGGTTTCAGTACATAATTTTCAAGATCGCTCGGCAAGGAGCTAATCTGATTCAAAAACTTACATTCCGGAATGAAGGGGCTCTTGATAAGCGGCATCGTGTACTTGCTGATCCGGAAAAACCAATTTGGATGACCTGCCCATTCAACCTCCACTTCTTCGGTCATGTTAAATTCGGGTTTTAGGTCTTTTCGCCTTATCAATTCGTCAAAGATCACCCTGTTATAAATCCGGTGGATGGGGACCCGGTTGCCCTCTTTTTCATAAAATAACTTTTTTCCTTCGCGCTTGACGTCAGCAATGTGCAACGGCCGGATGCCGGTAAGATGCTGAGTAACTACAAAATCAATGGCTGTATTTTGCTGCATCGGATCAATCTCCAATAGTACCACATTTTCAGGCCGATGATTTCCAAGCAAGATTTTTCTCAGTTTATCGCGATAGATTTCGGACGATACAAAGTGATTGGAGAAACCGGGGGGTATATCAAAATGCTTTTTGAATTTGTTGCCCAAAAGGTCCTGAAACGCAAACAGGGAAGGGAAGCCTTGCATTTCAATTAACTGAGGCTCCAGCGCTCCCATGTCGTCCACTACGATGGCATAATCGAGGGCGAGAAAGTGAGCGTGATCCGTTTCGTTAGGAACAAAAAGATTGCTGGGAATCGACTTTGCTGTGAGCTTTTTAAAATCAGCCCGGACCAAGAAATCAATGATGTCGTCGGAAGCCTTTATTAATTTCTCTTTGAATGAATTTGGAATAAAAACAGGGGTTTCGGCTACACGAAATTTGATCTTGAGATCGTGCGATTGGTCAAGGTCCGACAGGAATCGACGGTACTTCTCAGGGGAGAAGGACTGATTATATCGCTGGCGGATGGCGGGAATCATTTACTGGTTCATTGCGATCCGCAGGAAGGTGGGTATGATGGTTTTGTAGGTCAGCTTGATTTTGTCAGGTTCGTTAACCATTCCCAGCATTTGTTGGTACTTTTTATCTCCATGTTTTTCTGTGATGAGGTTCTTTTTGTCATCCCTCACAAGATAGCGGTACATTCCATCGGCGTCAGCCTCGGGATGGAACTGCGTGCCTATAATGGCTTCGTTAAAGCGGATGGCCATGATGGCCCTCTCCAAGGCAACAAAAGGACGGTCCTTTTCAATACACAGTATACTCCCTCCGCCCGACCAAATCTTGCCATCATTGGGTTGGATAATCTGGTAGTCACGTGAGTCAACGGAGTAGAAGGGGTCTTGCAGTCCGGTAAACACGGGCTCTTTTTGTCCCTCTTTTGTTCGATGGATCGGTGTTACTCCAAAGGCGGTACTTTTGCGCTTTGTCACCTTGGCATAACCATAGTACCGGCAGAAAATCTGGAATGAATGACAAATGAGAAATACATGCTTGCGCTGAAACGGGTTATTGCGGTTGTGCGCAAGAATACCGTTCATCAGATCAAAATAGTTTTGCTCCCAGAGTGTACCTTCGGTGGTCAGCGGGCTGCCGGGTCCGCCGGAAGAAATATAGGCGTCAAAACTGAGGTCGGCGATTTCATCTTTCAATCGAACGTCGAAAACCTCATGTTCAACGGGTACGGGTGATTCTGCCTTAAATTGTTCCACCAACTGAAGAATGCCGCGCATCCCTTCATTGGCCTCGCCTTCGTAGAGGTCGAGAACAGCGATACGGAAGTTATTTTCTGCCATTTAATAATTTGTTTACATATTTCCCGTGCGAAACACCATTTCCCCTTTTTATTGAGTATTCGGCCTGCCCTCCCGTTCCCGGTGGAAAGATACTATGCTCCCACCAATGTTTGGTCAGTAATATAATCCACTACACTTTCCAGATTGCCTGTTTTTTGGTAAACGGCTAATTGCCGGTCCGCACCGCTCCCATTTTTCAAAATTGTCCGTACATAATCCATGGCGTGGCGGCTGCCAAGTTCGTCGACAACGTCATCAATAAAGTCAAGCAATTCCAAAATCAAAGCCCGTGTATCAAGTTCTTCCTGTTTGCCAAAGTCGATGAGCTTTCCATCGAGACCGTACCGGGATGCCCGCCACTTATTTTCATTGATCAGGGCGCGGTTATACATGATAAAACTCATGTTTTGAAGCCGGAGCTTATAAAGTTTCGCCACCAATGCCTGGAAAATTGCCGTGATGGCGATCGTCTCTTCAATGAGCATCGGCACATCGCAGATACGAAATTCAATCGTATCAAAAAACGGGTGCACCCGCACATCCCACCAGATTTTCTTGGCATTGTCGATACAACGGGTCTTGATCAGCAAGTTGACATAATTCTTAAAATCATCCCAACCGTTGAAATAATCCGGCACACCCGTGCGGGGGAATTTATCAAACACTTTGGTGCGAAAAGATTTAAAACCTGTATTGCGTCCTTCCCAAAAAGGTGAATTGGAAGAAAGGGCAAAGACATGGGGCAGGAAATATCGAACCGTATTCATGATATGGATGGCCATATTCTTATCGGCGATCCCAACGTGTACGTGCAGCCCAAAAATCAGATTGGAGCGCGCTGCTTCTTGCATTTCGTTAACAATCTCGTCATAGCGGGGATTGGGTGTGATCAACTGTTTACTCCAGTGTGAGAACGGATGCGTTCCCGCAGCTCCGATCTTCAGACCCAGTCCGCCCGCGACTTCCCCTACCACCTTGCGCAATCTACAGATATCTTTTTGAGCTTCGGTCACATCTTTACAAACACCCGATCCCACTTCCACCACTGCCTGGTGCATCTCGGCCTTCACGTGATCCTTTAGCGCCTCCGATGCGATCTCGACGATCTTTTGATCATGCGAAGTCAATTCCCGTGTCACAGGGTCTATGACCATATATTCTTCTTCTACGCCGACTGTGAACTTTTCCATGCTTCACGGCAACCTCTCCCATGGGAGTCATCCTTCTGTTAAGGAGAGGTTTACTTTTTAGATTTTGTTTTTCTTACTGTTTCCTTTTTTAACTTTAGCGGGCGCTGTTGCTTTTGGTTTACTTTCTTTCAAAAAGGCCTGCGCTGAATTGGTCACAAATGTACCCCAGGTAAGATTGTCTTTTCCTGGCTTCTGTACCTGCGCCCGTTCCACGATCATTTTCGATGCGTGCTCGACCACCCATCCAAAATTTTCTTCTCCTACTGATTTTATGTCTGCATCGGGGGCAGGGTTGCAGAAGTCGATAGCATAAGGAATGCCATCGCGTACAGCCATTTCAACGGTGTTGAAATCATAACCCAGTGCTTCGTTCAGGGCCAAAACGTGATCATGTACTTTCTTGAGCAACTTTTCCGAGGCAGGTCCTTTGTTTACAACATAACGAAGGTGATGCGGATTACGTGGTTCGTATTGCATGATGCGCACGTATTTTCTACCCAGACAATAGCACCGAAAGTAGTCTTCAAAAATTATTTCTTCCTGGAGCATCATTACAAGTTGACCGGTTTCTTTATAAGAGTCAAAGAACTCTTCCATGTTGTGGAGCTTGTAAACGCTCTTCCAGCCACCACCGGAATGATGCTTCATGTAAGCGGGCCAGCCGATGTATTCAAAAATCGTTTCCCAGCTCAGCGGAAATTTCAAATTGCTGAAAGATGCATCGCTGGTATCCGGCGGCCGGTCATGCGACGGAAGAATCACCGTCTTCGGAACCGGCACTCCAATCCTTACGGCGAGCGCGTTGTTAAAAAACTTTTCATCGGCGCTAAACCAGAAAGGATTGTTGAGAACAGTAGTTCCCGCAATCGCAGCGTTCTTCAGGTATGCGCGATAGAAAGGCACATCCTGCGAAATGCGATCCAGGATCACCGAATATTCATCACCAACGCCTTGCTGCACCATATCCACAACCAAAGGCTCCGCCTTGATGTCCTTGAGACCCATTTTATTAATTCGCTCTACTAAGGCCTGGGGAAAGGAGCGTTCTGTACCGTGTAGGATTCCTATTCTTTTCATCTTTTTGAGGTGCTGTTCAATCAAGTTTAGGCAATAGTTGATATATTATGATTTCCTGCAATTTTTTTGGCTCCGTCAGGTTCAAGAGGTGAGCTGAATTCATGAACCAAAATAACGCCTTTTTATCGGCTTTTAAGCGGTTGTAATAATCTTCTGCAAGCTTAAAGTAAGTTTGGTAATCCTTAGAACCAATGAAAAAGTAGATTGGGCATTTGATTTCGGGCGCGGCTTGAACAAAATTCACGTGAGATGCTTCGTTAAAGAGCGCGAGCCATTTTGTTGACCACGACTCAATGTAGGATTTGGAATAGGGCTTCGTTCCCATCCAATCGGCCAACCATTTCCGATGGTAATAAAGTTGTTCACCATTCTGAAAGGGTACCTGCACGCGGGATAACTCATCCATTGCCTCTTTTTTCCCCGCTTGCCGGGCCTTCTTTTTCATGAATTCCAGCGTCAGTCGTTCACTCTCCTCCTGGTAAACCATCGGATTTATTGCAATGTAACAGACCAACAGTTCGGGATACTTCGCCGCCACGGTCAGCCCCAGAAAGCCGCCCCACGAATGCCCAACAAGATAGATTTTATCTTTCGAAAATCGCGCCCTGAGGTAGTTAATCAGGTCGATGGCATCCTTTTCAAATAAAGCAACAGTAAGTGGGGCGGTGAAGGTATTGAGTTTTTTTGTCGTCCCGCTTTCGCGCTGGTCCCATTGTACGACTACAAAATGCTTTTGCAATTCACCCGTAAACTGATCGGCGTAACCCATCGCAGAATTTCCAGGACCGCCATGAAGAAATAGTAAGACCGGATCGGTGACGTCAACTCCCTTGATACTTATCCATTGGTTAATCCCGCCGATCGCTACGGCTTCATTCGCGTTGATCCTGGTCAGTCCGGACGATAGATACGGATGAATTAAAAGCAGGAGGCCAACAAATCGGATAATCATGAACTATCGGTTCTTCATTTAATCAAGGACAAATAGTGTGAAAACATCTCCTTCCAGGCAGGCCAATCATGCGGGGCGTTATCACGCACATCCAACCAGTGGCTAATGCCTTTGGATCGCAATATCGCCGCCATCTTCTCGTTCGCATCCCAGCACATATCGTGCGTACCGGTGCCGAGGACAACATGCATGTCTTCATAAAACGGATTTTGGGCGCCTGGAATAAAGTCCGGTGGATTGTTGAAATAGACGTTGTCGTCATAATATCCATCCAACTGCCCTTTGATATCGAACGAGGCCCCCATGTTGAAAACATATTTCACCACTTCCGGATGTTTGAATGCAAAGTTGGTGGCGTGATAACCTCCAAAGCTGCAACCTGCGGTCGCTACGCGGCCTACGCCGGTCTCGCCTTGTGCCAGGGGTACCAACTCGCGCAGCACCATCAGATCATACAAGATATGGTTCTTCACACGATCTGCAGGATGGATATTCTTGTTGTACCAGCTATCCGAATCAATACCATCCGGACAATAGATCTTCACAAGCCCGTTGTCGAGATACCAGGCCACACTTTCAATCAAGTTAAAATCTTTGTTCTCATAATAGCGGCCCATGGAAGTAGGGAAAAGAATAACCGGATAGCCCCTTTGGCCAAACGCCAGAACCTCAATGTCCCGGCCGAGGTTGGGGGAGTACCAACGATGATAGTGTTCATGAGGCATTATTCATTTCCTTTATAATGGCCGCCCTTAAATCCGTTCCCAAATCAGCATTGACTGACACTGAAGTCCGTCGAAACTTCTATTTTTGCAGACCTGCGACAAATACTGCAGGAAGCTAATTCAAAAATTGCGACAATAAAACAGAGTCCCCAAATAATTTGAAAGAAGAACAAGTTCCAGCCGAACCTTACCGATCTGAAAAAATTTCGGGCATCTATTCCAAACTCCTTGACCGGGATGTAGAGGTGGAAATCTTTTTGCCCGCCGGCCAGGCGCCATCCGGCCAAAAGTACCCCTTGCTCTTGCTCAACGATGGACAAGACAGTGAGGCAGTAAAAATAAAAGAGACATTGGAAAAATTGGTTTCGGAAAAATCGATTCCCGGTATCATTGTCGTTGGTGTTTTTGCGGGAGACCGCTTGCAGGAATACGGCATCTCAGCAAAGAATGATTATCAGGGGCGCGGCAGGGTTGCAAAGAACTATGCCAGATACATCACCACTGAGCTAATTCCTTATTTGCTATATCGATATCCTATCGAACCGACTGCTTCTCATCACGTCATCGCAGGCTACTCCCTGGGCGGATTATCGGCCCTTGACATCTGCTGGAATCACCCTGAGCTTTTTGCAAAGGTGGGAGTCTTTAGCGGGTCACTGTGGTGGCGCAAGCGAGATACCAACAGCCGACTCTACTCCGATTACCGCGACCGCCTTATGCACCTCCAGGTGCGAAAAGGAAAATTCAAACCCGGCCTGAAATTTTGGTTTCAAACGGGCACCCAGGATGAGTGGGGTGACCGCAACGCAAATGGAATCATTGACTCAATCGATGACACGCTGGACCTAATCACAGAACTTACCAAGAAGGGTTATCGTCCATTTCGCGATATCGCTTATCTTGAAATTAAAGACGGCAAACATCATCCGGAGACCTGGGCAGAAGCAATGCCGCATTTTCTGATTTGGGCTTTTAACAACTAAACAAGATGCCTGAAACAGACACGATCATTTTCGACCTCGGCGGTGTGCTCATTGACTGGAACCCGCGTCATCTCTACAGAAAGATCCTGAAGACCGAGGAAGAAATTGACTGGTTTCTCGAAAACATCTGCACCAGCGAATGGAACGATGAGCAGGACGCCGGACGTTCTTTTGCAGAGGCTACCCGCGAATTGGTCGCAAAATATCCGGCACACCGTGAGCCAATCGCCGCCTGGTACAGCCGGTGGCAGGAAACCATCCATGGACCCATCCACGAAACCGTCGAAATTCTAAGATCGATCAAGGAAGCAAAAAAATACCGGCTCTTTGCACTCACCAACTGGTCGGCGGAAACCTTTCCTTGGGCATTGGATAATTTTGAATTCCTTCATTGGTTTGAAGGGATCGTCGTCTCGGGAATCGAAAAAATCAGAAAGCCGCATCCTGGATTTTTCAAAATCCTTTTCGACCGGTATCACATCCAGCCATCCCGTGCCATTTTCATAGATGACAATATCAAGAACGTGGAGGGGGCCAACCGGGTAGGACTTCTAACCATTCACTTTCAATCGGCACATCAGCTGCTGGAAGAGTTGAAAATACGACAACTTATTCCGTGATCAACGAAGTGGTTATGTAAGCACTTCAATAACCTCGACTGTGCCAAATCCTTCGACACTTTTTACATCGCCTGTAACTACTTTATCCATCGCAACGGGGATGTGACCTGGAAATGCTTCGTAAGTTCGCCGGTCACTTTTTTTCCGATCGTGCCTGTAGCTCCTACAATTATAATTAAAATAAAGTTAACTTTATTACGCAACAAAATTATCGCAAAGATAATTCTGGTCTCGTTCAATATCGATACTGAACTTTGCTTCATAATATTTGTTGTTCAGTTTTTAGTCGTCAGATAACCTGTCAATCAAAATCAAAAAAAAGTACGATGGAAATCAGAAAACTCGGATCACAAGGACTAAAAGCCTCACAGTTGGGGCTCGGTTGTATGGGTATGTCTGAATTTTATGGAACGACCAATGATGCTGAGTCCATCCGGGTCATCCATCAGGCCATCGACTGGGGGATTACCTTTCTGGATACTGCCGATATCTACGGGCCTCTCATCAACGAGCAACTCGTAGGCAAAGCCATTAAGGACAAGCGTGATCGTGTCACGCTGGCAACCAAATTCGGCATTGTGCGAAATCCAGTTGAGCCCGCACTCCGCGGATTTAATGGCAAACCTGAGTATGTCCGGTCTTCTTGCGATGGAAGCCTGAAGCGACTCCAGGTTGACGTAATCGATTTGTATTATTTGCATCGCGTAGACCCGGCAACGCCGATTGAAGAAACGGTAGGAGCGATGAGCGACTTGGTGAGAAAAGGGAAGGTCCGGGGGTTGGGGCTTTCAGAAGTATCAGCCTCTACTTTGCGAAGGGCCCATAAAGTTCACCCCATTACTGCCTTGCAAAGTGAATACTCCCTTTGGAGCCGGGATCCCGAAGAGGAGGCTTTAGCGACATGCAAAGAATTAGGTATTGCGTTTGTGCCCTATAGCCCGCTGGGCCGTGGATTTCTTACCGGCCAAATAAAAAAAACAGAAGATTTTGAAGCCAATGATTTCAGGCGAATATCTCCTCGCTTCCAGGGTGAAAACTTTGAGACGAACCTGGGCCTGGTGAAGAAACTGGAGGTCATGGCCAAAAAAAAAGGATGTACTCCTGCACAACTTGCATTGGCGTGGGTGATCAATCAGGGCGATCACCTCTTCCCGATTCCGGGAACAAAGCGACTCAAATACCTTGAAGAAAACGTTGGGGCCCTCCATGTCAAATTCACAAAGCAAGAACTGGATGATATTGACGCCATCGCCCCCAAGGGTGTTGCAGCAGGTCAACGCTATCCGGTATCAGGAATGAAGGCGGTTAATGCCTGATCAGGAATCAGGGCTGTGGACGATGGGGGATGATTTCTTCCTCCGGTGAAAATACGTTTTCCTTGTGCAGCAATTTGCCGATCATGTTCTGTGTGATCTTTTGAATATCAGGATTACTCATGCCTTCAGATGAACACCAGTCGGTGGTTGCTACGTTGATGACAACGCCGGAGTTCTTGGTCCGCTTGAATACGACCCACGTGGCCACTCCGTCGGTGGTGCGAAAGACAAGATCAAATCCAACAATTTCCATCTTTTCAAACCCAAGTGCATGGCGATTGACCACTGGAAACCCTTTGTCATTAAAACCCAAAAGAGGAGCGCCATCATTTTCATCACTTGGCAAACTGAGAATTTCTCCCTTCCTCAGTTTTGTTCCCTCCAGCAGCGGGGACTGTGTAACGAGCTTATAACCATCCCATCCCTTGTCCTGCTTTCTGCCATATCCTGCTCTGGGAAACTCTGCTCCGATAGAACTCGAAATCGAGTATCCGAGTTGGGGATTATCCCAATTAATTGTCTTCAGCCGTTTTGACTTGATCGGGTCGGGCTGAAGTTTATAACAAATCAATTGATTCTTGCTCTTGTTGAATCGCACTTGCCACCACATTGTGTTACCCGAAAGCACGAGCGCATTCTTGCCTTCATTAACAAAGCGATCAAAATTTCTTCGGGCCTCTACCGTCCAATACTCACTGTGCCCGGCGATAACGAGCAGTTCCGCCTTTTTCCATACACCATAATTGTCTAAATCGGCGTCTGTAATGTATCCAACATCTTTCGGGTTTTGCCGGTGATACCAGCGCAAAAAAGCTTCCGAATGCTTTGGTAAATTGATGGGTCTAAGAAAAGAGACTTTTGACGAAGGCTTCTTATCCGAGGAGTTGAAACTATAAAGACTTTTTCCCCCCGCATTGCAATAGGCATTTTCCGTATTTGAACTGTAAACCACAACAATTTTTGGATTGGAGGCCCTGACAATCAACGGGATTTTATTATCCCAGAGATATACTCCGCTCTTCAGTGACGGGGTAATAATCTTCAGTGTTGGCTTGTACCCAAACCCATTTTCCCAGGGTTTTTGTTTGGAGGCCTCCTGCGGAAAAATGGTCGTATTGAAACTGGCCACCACCTTTCCTTCCAGGTCAAATAGCTTTGCCGTGTAGTCATTTATTTCGCTGGCATTCAGGTATACCCTCAAGGAGTCTCCAGGCATGACTGACAAGGGATACGAATAGCCATCGATAATCGCGGGTTCCTGGAGTTGAAGGAGAATTAAAGTGAGGAATGTTGCTAAGCTCATCATAGAAGCTGTCCCTATTTTCTAAACTCCAGGACGCAGGTTGCAATGATATCACAACATTCATGAAGTTGCTCTTCGTTGATAACCAGGGGCGGCGCAAGGCGAATTATATTACCATGGGTTGGCTTTGCTAAAAGTCCTCGCTCGGCAAATTTCAGGCAAAGATTCCACGCCGTCTCGCTTTCCGGTGTGTCGTTGATGACAATTGCATTTAATAGACCTTTCCCTCGAACCAATGTGACGAGATCTGTTTTTCTGATCAGTGCTTGCATCCGCTCCCGGAATAGAATTCCAAGATGATAAGCGTTTTCAGAAAGTTTTTCGTCCTTTACTACTTGCAAAGCTTCTACTACGATGGCCGCCGCTAATGGATTCCCTCCGAATGTAGAGCCGTGCTCTCCCGGCTTAATCACCAACATTACATCATCATCTGCCAGCACCAGCGAGATCGGCATTACTCCTCCGGACAACGCCTTTCCAAGTATCAGTAAATCAGCGCGCACGTTTTCATAATCCGACGCAAGCATCTTGCCAGTTCGCGCGATGCCGGTTTGGATTTCATCCATCATCAAAAGCACCTTGTACTTGTGGCAAAGTTGCTCGACGATCTTAAGATACCCTTCCGCTGGAACATAAACACCGGCTTCCCCCTGGATTGGTTCAATCCATAACCCGCAGACATGAGGATTGGCCAGGGCTTTCTCCAATTCTGCGTCATTATTGTATTCCACAATTTCAAAGCCCGGCATGAATGGTCCAAATCCGTTTTGGGCCGAGGGATCGGTAGACGCGGAGATAATGGTTGTCGTGCGTCCGTGGAAATTATGCTTCGCAGCCACAATCACCGCCTTGTTATTGGGAATTCCTTTCTTGGTATAGCCCCAACGGCGAGCGAGCTTGATAGCTGTTTCGTTGGCTTCTGCCCCACTGTTCATGAAAAGCGCCTTCTCATAGCCGAAGGTCTCACACACATATTTCTCGGCGAGCCCAAGCTTGTCATTGTAAAAAGCCCTGGATGTCAGTGTTAGTTCTTTGGCCTGCTCGGTCAACGCCCTTACAATCCTTGGATGACAATGTCCCTGGTTCACGGCGCTGTAGGCAGAAAGAAAATCGTAATATCGTTTCCCATCGACGTCCCATACATGCACACCCTCTCCCTTGCTCAATACCACCGGAAGGGGATGGTAGTTGTGCGCACCGTATTTATCCTCCAGCATGATAGCCTCGCCGCCATTAGTAATCGTAACCGCCATAAGAATCTCTTTTCCAGTTAGTTCGAACTACAAAGATAGTTATTAACCCTTAAATGAATGGTAAGTTTTATAACTTTACTTCACGACGAAATCGCAAAAAAACGCATGTATTATCATCGCCTCGGAAAGATACCTCCAAAACGCCACACTCAATTCCGCCAACCTGATGGAAGTCTTTACAAAGAAGAGGTGGTGAGTTCGGAAGGATTTTCAGGAATTTATTCCACCCTCTATCATATCCACCCTCCTACGCGGATCAAAAACTTAAAGGCCGCAATGCCATATGGTCCCAAAAGAATAGAAGACTACGCCTTGCGGCATACCCATTTGAATACTTCAAAGGTGTCTGTCACCGGAGAGGATTATTTGAGCGCCCGCAAGGTGCTTCTCATGAACGGCGATTGCGCTATCTCCATTTGCTCACCACGGCAAAGAAGCATGAATTACTTCTATAAGAATGCCGAAGGCGATGAGGTGCTTTTTGTCCACGATGGCCGCGGCACACTGATCTCGCAATTTGGCACGATTGATATCCGTCAGGGAGATTATGTAGTGATTCCTCGCACGGTGATCTACAAACTTCAATTTGATGAGGGCCCCCTGCGATTGCTTATCATTGAAGCTGCTTCACCGGTGGAGACGGTTAGACGCTACCGCAATCAGCTTGGTCAATTGTTAGAACACGCCCCCTACTGCGAACGTGACATTCGCCCTCCCCTGGATTTAGTCAATGAATCCTCCACCGGGGAATATTTGATAAAGATCAAAAAACAAGGATATCTCCACCAGTATGTTTATGACCACAGTCCGTTGGACCTTATCGGATGGGATGGCTTTCTTTGGCCTTATGCATTTTCGATCCACGAGTTTGAGCCCATCACGGGCAGGATCCATCAGCCTCCACCTGTTCACCAGACTTTCCAAGGTCGCAATTTTGTAATTTGCTCTTTTGTTCCGCGTTTGTTTGATTACCATCCGCTCTCCATTCCAGCGCCCTATAACCACAGCAACATCGATTCGGATGAAGTTCTGTATTATGCGGAAGGAAATTTTATGAGTCGCAGGGGAATAGAACGCGGTTCATTTACATTGCATCCGGGTGGAATTCCGCACGGTCCTCACCCTGGCACGATAGAAAAAAGTATCGGGGCAAAAGAAACGCAAGAGCTGGCCGTCATGATCGATACATTCCGGCCACTCTGGCCTACAACGGACGCCACGGAATTTATCGATTCAAAATATCCTATGAGCTGGACCGATGGCGCCGAAGGTTTCAACGAAGTCAATACCCCCTAAGAAATCCTCCGTGTCTTTGTCTTTCAATGCTATGCAAAGCTTCTCCCGTACGATTCAAATCCGCTGGTCGGATATGGATGCCAATCGTCACCTTCGTCATTCCGCTTACTATGATTATGCTGCCGCCATGCGCATCATGGTGTTAGGCGATGGCGGTCTGACGCTTAAAAAGTTGGAGGAGTTCGAAATCGGGCCCGTCCTGTTTCGCGAAGAAGCCCTGTTCAAACGCGAAATCCGGCTGGATGACAAAATTACAGTGGATGTGGTATTGGTAAAATCTACAGCGGATTTCTCCCGCTGGAGCTTGCGTCATCATTTTATTAAGGAAGATGGATCCCTTGCTGCCATTGTCAATATAGACGGCGCCTGGCTGGACTTGATCAAAAGGAAATTGGTTGTTCCCAACGAATTCGTGCAAAATATTTTTGCCTCCTTCCCCAAGACCCCGGATTATGAGTTGATCCTATCGAAAGCGGTGAATCGGTAATCGGTAATCGGTGATCGGTGACCAGTAAGTCGGTATTCAGTAGGTCGGTATTCGGTAGGTCGGTATTCGTATCCGGAATCCCATTGCCTCATTGCATCTCCCAATGACCAAGGCCCAAGGCCTAGTGCCCAAGGCCCAAGCCAAGTTGACCGACCTACCGATTACTGATTACCGACCACCGACTTGGATCCACTCTTCAATCACGCGTGGATAATGCGTGTGCTCCAAATGATGGACCTTGCCGGCAATTTGATCGGGGGTATCGGTCGGAGCCACAGTGCATTTGGTCTGAAATAAAACTTTCCCTTTGTCGTAGTGTTCATTGACGACATGAATGGTTATGCCGGTTTCTATTTCTCCAGCCCCCTTCACCGCTTCATGAACCTTCATCCCATACATTCCTTTACCTCCATATTTCGGCAGCAACGCTGGATGAATATTGATGATCCTGTCTGGATAGGCCTTTAACAACGCATCGGGAATCAGCCACAGAAAACCGGCCAATACGATATGCGTTACACTGTATTCTCGCAGCCAATTCAAAACCTCGTTCCCTTCACCGTATTGCCTCCGCGTAAAGACAAGATGCGGAATTGCAAATCTTACCGCGCGTTCGAGTGCAAAGGCCTTTGGATTGTTGCTGAGCAAGAGGACAATTTGAATAGAAGGATGATGCAGAAAATGTTTAAAGATTTCTTCAGCATTCGTGCCGTTGCCCGAGGCAAAAATGGCGATTCTGGCTTTGTTCATGGGCACGTGCACAAAAGAATTGGAATTTCCGGGACCGTCGTATAGG
>JBGPGZ010000011.1:0-20963 GCA_041484175.1 Cyclobacteriaceae bacterium
CGGCTGGTCGGCGCAAAATATCCTGTCAGTTGGTAGCCCCAGGAGCCGAAGAAAGGGTGCTCCATGATGGGGAGGAATTCGACGTGCGTGAATCCCAAGTCCTTTACATACTCCACCATTTCCTTTGCCATTTCCTTATAGCTCAAAGACCTGTTGCCGTCCTCGAACCTACGGCGCCAGCTGCCGGCATGGACTTCATAAACTGAATAAGGTTGTGCCTTTCCAACGCGTTTCTTCCGATCACTTAACCAGATTTGATCCTTCCACGTATAATCCGAGTCCCAGACAACGGAGGCGGTCTTTGGCGGAATCTCGGCATAAAATGCAAAGGGGTCTGCTTTTTCCACGTACTCTCCCGTGCTGGAGTGAATGGCATATTTATAGGCCTCTCCCTTTCCAATCCCCGCGTGAAAACCTTCCCATATTCCCGATTCATCCCAGCGCGGATTGAGTTTATGCTGTCCTGATGTCCAGTGGTTAAAGTTGCCGACCACGGAAACCGATCTGGCATTGGGCGCCCACACCGCAAAGTATGTCCCCTTTTCTCCTTTATACTCAGCCAGGTGAGCTCCCAACTTTTCGTACATCTTGAAATGCTTCCCTGTTTTAAAAAGATGAATATCGAAGTCAGTCAACAAACTGAAACTTTCCGGGATGGTCGACTTTTCTTTGGTAGGTGTTTTTTTGCCCATGACTCGTTTGTTTTCGTACTCAGGTGCGATTCACTTCTTTTTCTTTTCTTCGATGGCTAAAAAATAGCGCTGCATAAGGTAATAAATTCCCCGCAAGGGGATGATTACCCAATCCGGGCGACCATTTAATTCATACCCCAGTTCATAGACCGCCTTCTCAATCAGGTAAGTGCGGATCAGCACCTCATCCTCTTCTGAAAGCGTAGATTTCTTCCCCATCCGTTCGAGGTATGCACCCAAGTAAAACCGGCTCACATAATGTTGCCAATGTTCAGCCCACTGCTCCAAAAACTCCAAATCACGCTGGCGGTAGTTTTCATTGAGGAGGATTTTGCCAAAGGCGGCATAGTGAAAGGACCGCATCATCCCGGCGACATCCTTTAGCGGATTCTTCTTTAATCTTCGTTCGCTAAATGAAAACCCGGGTTCACCTTCAAAATCAATAATGATGAAATCCTTTCCTGTAAACAATACCTGGCCCAGGTGATAATCGCCATGAATACGGGTCTTGATGGCGTTAATCCTGACGTGGTAGATTTCGCTAAAACATTCCAACACCTTGTCTTCCATGGCCAGGACTTTTTGTGCAAGTTCCTGTGTCTCCTGATTCAATTTCGGCAGCGAATGCTCCAACAATTTGAACCGGTCCTTGACCAGTTTTCTAAGGGAAGAATAGAGTGATCGCTGGTAGTTGCTGGTAAAATACTCCGGTGTGAATGCAGGATCAGAAGTATCGGAGGCAAGGGCCAGGTGCATCTCAGCGGTACGTTGGCCCAGACGCACTACACGTTCGTAAAAGCCCTTCCCTATAAATTCCTGCATGATCTCCGGCGCTTCCTCAAATTTGAGTGCGGACTTGTTGATCAGTTTCGGTAGTTTTTCCTTTTTTACTTTCGTAATAATGCGTTCGTAAAAGCGGCCCACAGAGTCAACCGTCACATTCCATGCATCGCCCTGGTTTTCCACTTTCTCCTGCAGTAAGCCCAATACAATCGTCTTGCCTTCCGAGTCGTGGAATTCAACACTTCCGGCATATTTCGGTGAATTCCGGAAGCTTGTATTTTCCGAAAGAAACCGCACAATTTCCAGATCAGGATTTATTTCTTTCTCTAATTTCCGGTAGAACTTAAAGAAATACTGATCATTGTAAATGATGGCGGTATTACTTTGATCGGCCTTGAGAATTTTGGACTCCACCTGGCCTGCATTGAGTTTGGTAAAAACACTGGAGTTGAATTCGAGTACGCCGTCGCCCTCCTTGAGACGGACTTTTCGCTCCATGCAGACAAAGAGAAAATCCCGGAAGGAGCGATCGTAACTGCTGTCAAGAATAAATCCGGATTTTCCCTGAATTTCAGCCCTGCAAACAACGCTTTGAGCCGTGTATTCCACTTTATCAAAAATATTGTCCGAAGGCACAAAACCGATGGGCAGAAAATACAAATCAGGAAGGCGTTGCACATAATGCACTTCGATGATGGTGAGGAAATGCACATCGCCCTCTACCTTGAGAGGAATCACCTTGTGAATGCCCATCTTGCTGATGGTTTTGGCCTTGCCGCCAAACCACCGGCATTTCTTCATAAAGGGCTGTAAGATCTTTCGTTCAAAAATGCGCACCTCATTGTAGTTGTTGAAAACTTTTTCCCACGAAACATCCGTTTTAAACAGCTGCAATTCATTATTCCCAACGGTCAGATCTGTCTTTTCCGAAGCATCGACCTGAAACCAAAAGTATCCGTAAGGGCCGATCGTGATTGAGTACTCTCCTTCCGCTACGTTCAAAAATTGGTTCTGGCTAAACACTTCGGTGATATCACAATCTTTGAACTCTGCCAAATTCAGCGTGGTCGCCTGGGAGAATTGTGAAAGATTGGCTACCACAATGATCCGCTGGCTCTCATGACTGCGCACAAAGCAGAGCACCTTGGCGTTAGAGCTCTCAATAAATTTCATGTCTCCGCGACCAAAGACGTTAAGTCTTTTTCGCATCGACAGTACGTTCTTAATCCACCACATCAGAGAGGAAGGATTTTCTTCGTGTGTGGCAACATTGACTGACTCATAGCGATACACTGGGTCAGTGATAATGGGCAGGAAAAGTTTCTGTGGGTTGGCGTCGGAGAACCCTGCATTGAGGTTCATATTCCACTGCATTGGAGTTCGTACACCAAAGCGGTCTCCAAGGTAAATGTTATCTCCCATGCCGATCTCATCTCCATAATAAAGCACCGGTGTTCCCGGCAACGAAAAAAGTATGGTGTAAAGCAATTCAATTTTTCGCCGGTCATTGTTCAGCAAGGGGGACAACCTTCGTCGTATACCTAAATTATGCTTGGTGTTCGGATCCGTTGCGTACGCCTTAAAGAGATAGTCCTTCTCCTCTTCGGTGACCATCTCCAGGCCGATCTCGTCATGATTGCGAAGAAAAAGCGCCCACTGGCCATTGGGTGGCGTAGCGGGGGTCTGTTCTATGATATCAATGATTGGATAACTATCCTCGGTGCGCAAACCCAGAAACAGGCGCGGCATCAACGGATAGTTAAAGTTCATGTGACATTCCTCTCCTTCGCCAAAGTAAGCGGCAGCCTCTTCCGGCCATAGGTTGGCCTCCGCCATCAGAATACGTCCGTCGTAATGTTTGTCGATATGAGCCCTGAGTCGTTTAAGAAAAGCGTGCGTCTGGGGAAGATTTTCACAGTTTGTGCCCTCTTCTTCAAACAAAAATGTCACCGAAGAAAGCCGGAAGCCATCAACCCCCAACTTCAACCAAAAGTCAACCACTTTAATGACCTCATGGTGGACCTCCGGGTTTTCGAAATTCAATTCGGGTTGATGCCGGTAGAACCGGTGCCAGTAGTATGCCTTCGCTTCATTATCCCAGCTCCAATTCGAAGACTCATTATCGGAAAACATCACGCGGGCCTCTTTGTACTTCTCTGCTGAATCGCTCCATACGTAGTAATCCTTGTATCGCGATCCGGCCCTTGCCTTACGCGATTTCTGAAACCAGGGGTGCTGATCGGAAGTATGGTTTAAAACCAGTTCTGTGATGACGCGGATGCCGCGAACGTGCGCCTCTTTTAAGAATAATTTGAAGTCAGCCAATGTCCCGTAGTCTGGATGGATGTCACAATATTCCGTTACATCAAATCCATCATCCTTGAGGGGGGAAGGATAAAATGGCAACAACCACAGGGTATTGACCCCAAGATCTTCAAGGTAATCCAGCTTCTGAATCAGGCCCGGGAAATCGCCAATGCCATCACCATTGCTGTCGTAAAATGACCTTACGCTCAACTCATAAAAGATCGCATCTTTGAACCAAAGAGGGTCCGTTTTTCCGTTCGTGGCCATAATCACATGTTGGACTCGTGGAGTTGGAGCTTAAATAGATGGAACGGCATTTTGTTTGGGTTCAATTCAACATAATTCCATTCCTGGGTCCAGGTATAGTGTTCCTCCGTAATTAGGTCCTGTACCTTGACATTGATCTTATCCCCTAATTTCAGGCTGTCCTTTGGCAGTTGTATATAGCCCGATTGATTGGTGTGCGGATCAAGCGTCACTACCACCAGGATAATATTAGACAGGTCATCCGTTGCCTTCAGAAAAGCGATCAAATTTGCATTTTCGATCGTGCAGAATTGAATATTCCAGGTTGAATGAAGCGCTTCATTCGCCTTTCTCGCCTTGTTCACCATGGAAATAATATCTGTCATCCGGTTGGTCCGTTTCCAATCGAACTGCCGGATCTCGTATTTTTCAGAATTATGGTATTCTTCCTTGCCTTCCATGGGCGTGTTTTCATAGAATTCATACGGTGGTCCGTAAAGACCATAGCTGGAAGACAGCGTAGCCGCCAGCGCAAAGCGGAGAATGAAACTGTTTTCTCCCTGATGCTGCAAATGATACGGTAAAATGTCCGGTGTATTGGGCCAAAAATTAGGGCGAAAATAATTCCTTGATGGACTGGAGACCAACTCGTTCATATAATCGATGATCTCTTGTTTGCCAACCCGCCAGGTAAAATAGGTATAGCTTTGGGTGAAGCCCACTTTCGCCAGCGATGCCATCACCTTGGGCCTTGTAAATGCCTCCGCCAGGAAAATAACTTCCGGGTGCAGGGCATTTACTTCCCGGATCACCCACTGCCAAAACGGGATTGGCTTGGTGTGAGGATTGTCGACCCTGAAAATCCTTACCCCTTGTTCGACCCAATAAATAATAACCGACTTAAGCTCTTCCCAGAGTTTATGCCAGTTTTCCGTTTCAAAGTAGAAGGGATAGATATCCTGGTATTTTTTCGGTGGATTTTCGGCATACTGTACAGACCCGTCGGGGCGCTGCTTAAACCACTCCGGATGCTCGGTCACGTAAGGATGATCGGGGGCGCATTGAAACGCCAGGTCGAAGGCGATATCGATACCGTGTTTCTTTGCTTCCGCAATCAGCTTTTTATAATCATCCAGGGTTCCCAGCTCGGACAAAATCGATTTATGTCCTCCTTCATTGCTTCCAATTGCCCATGGAGATCCCGGTTCGCCGGGCGCGGCGCGGACATTGTTATTTTTACCCTTCCGGTTCACTTTGCCAATCGGATGTATCGGCGGAAAATATAAAACGTCAAATCCCATGGCAGCCACGCGAGGCAACAAGCGGATGCAATCCTGAAACGTCCCGTGTTTGCCGCGTTGCAGGGAGCTTGATCGCGGGAATAACTCATACCAGGTGCTGTACAGCGCTTTCTTATGCTCGACTACAATCTCAAATTCTCCGGTGCGAGTCTCGTTCTCTTTGAGCGGGTTTTCGTGAATGATCTCTGCAAATTCCGCACTTAACACGGTAGCGATCGCGTCGGAGTAGCGCCCCTTATCCTCCAGCTTTTTGGAAAGGCTTGTCAAACCCGGATTGCTGTTGAGTCCTGCCAGTTTTTTCAAGTGCAGGGCACCTTCCATTAGCTCGATGTGTACATCCACGAAGGCGGCCGATTTTTTCTTAAAGCCATCGTACCAGGTATCAAAGTGATCAATCCATGCATGGACGACAAAGACATATTTCCCGATTTCATCAACGTGAAACGAAGCTGTCCATTCATCATTAAAAGTAGGACGCATCTCCATGGACTGCCATGATGACGCACCTGCTTTCTTATACAGCACGCTGGCCCGGACGTGATCATGGCCGTCTGCAAAAATATGGGCAGTCACATCAACACGCTCCCCGATGGTACGCTTGGCTAAATACAAACCTCCATCCACCACCGGCTGCACATTTTCTATGATTACTCTCACCTTACCGTTTGTCATTGCACTATCTCAAAATGAGGGTTGTGTATGCTGGCATCGTCAGCTCCTTACCATTCAGCCGTGATGTGCCCAGAAAATCGAAATCTACATTTGCAAATTCGGCCAGGGGACCCTCCAGGTTCAACGTGACCTCCACATCCGAAATATTGTGAAGTGCCAGCACGCGTTCATTCCCCGACGATCTTATAAAGCTAACCACTTCGGAAACTTGTGTCGGCGTTGCTTCAATACTTCCGCGCGTCAACGCCGCGCTGGAATTCCGATAGTGAATGAGCTTCCTGTAAAAATTGTACAATGATTGAGGATCCTCCTGTTGTCTGGTGAACGGGACCACCGTCTTATCGGAACTGAATTTGGGTTGTTCCCAGGACGTTTGCAGCGGATCGTTTTTGCCAACGTCCCAGATAAAAGACTCCCGGATATATTCGTCCGGCTTCATACCCCTCATCCCGATTTCCTCTCCATAATAGACATAGGGAGTGCCCGGTAATGTGAACAAAATGCCGGCGGCGGCGCGTGCCTTGTCAACGTTGTCCTCCAACTCGCTAAGAATGCGATTTTGGTCGTGATTTTTCAGGAATGGGGCATCCAGGTACTCAGGCGTGGTTTGTCCATAGAAATCACTGATCTCCTTGTATTTTCGGATCAACCCCCCTGTATCTTTCCCAGCCTTGACCGCGCTGGTAATCGCATAGCCCATATCAAAATTGAAAAGCGCGGGGAGCCCCCTTAAGTAAGGAGCAACATCCCTGGCACTTGACCAAACCTCTCCCACCAGATAAACCTTCGGATTGATCTTTTCCATGGCTTGTCGGAACCATATCCAGAATGCATGATTATCTGCAGCCCGGTCGGCAGGGAAAATATGTCTGGCCGCGTCCAGCCTGAAACCGTCGATGCCCATGTCTGACAACCAAAATTTTCCGATGTCGACAAATTCGTTCTTTACTTTCGGGTTATCAAAATTCAGGTCGGGCATGCCACCCCAGAAATAGCCGTAGTAATGTTCCGCCAATGTATCGCCGTTGGCAGGATGCCATTGTGTAATATTATCCGAATCCAGCGTCACTTTCTTTTTGGAAAGTTGCCCGCGAATGGAGTCTTTTTTAGCCCACACGTAATAGTCACGGTAGGGACTGTGCTTATCCTTCAGGGCGTTTTGAAACCACGGATGGTCGGAACCCGTGTGGTTTAAGATCAAATCGATGACGACTTTGATATCCCGCCGGTGGGCCTCTCGCACAAATTCCTTAAAATCTTCAATGGTTCCGTATTCTGGGTCAATACTTTTATAGTCTACTACATCATATTTATGGGAGGTCGGTGATTTCATAATGGGCATCAGCCATACGCCGTTCACCCCGAGGTCCTGTAAATAATCCAGCTTGGCCGTCAGTCCTTTGAGGTCTCCGATTCCGTCGCCATTGCCATCGGCAAATGCACGCACAAAAACCTCATATTTAACTCCATACGGCCATGGGGCTTCTTGCTTTTGATTACACGCAGTGGCCATGATCAGCAGCAACCAAATGGTTATTGATTTCCTATCCACGGATCACTTAATTTTAAAAATGAAGGAACTATGGGGAGGAATGTCCAATTCGAAAGTAAAATTCTTGTCGAGTCCAATATCGGCGCCGCTTCGTAGAAGGTCGCGGCCGATGTATGCATTCTCGGAGTTAAGACCCATCTTATCAATAGCCTCTTTTGAAAGTTGCACCTTTCCATGCTCCGGTCTGGAATCAAAACTGGATACGATCACCAGGCGTTCGTCACCCGACACGCGCACAAAACAATGAATTTTGTTGGAGAAATTTTTTGACTGGAGGTTGAACTCGGTAAGGTCGGCATATGCGCCTTCCGTGATCGCCTTGTTGGTTCCGGCTAATCCTAAAATATCGCCATAGAACTGCCGGAGTTGCTTTTGGTCATCGCTCAATCTTCCACCATCGAACTTCCCTTCATTCGTCCATTTCTGATATTCTGGAAGGCCCCAGTAGTCGTATAGCGTTGTCCTCCCGTCCTCTCCGCCAAATCCTTCGGTTCCCGCTCCGGGCTCCCCCACTTCCTGTCCAAAATAAATCAAAACAGGTCCGCGGTCGAGGGTTGCGCTAACCACCATCGCGGGAATTGCCTTCCATGGGTCCCCGGCAAAAAAAGGAGAAGCAATCCGCTGCTCGTCGTGGTTTTCGAGAAAATGAACCATGTTGTGATTAATTCCGGAAAGGCTTTGCTGAATTTTAGGAATGTCGGAGGTGGTTGATTTTTCATTCGTCAGCAAGCGGAGCGTATCATACAATTGCACTTTGTCATATAGAAAATCAAAGAGCCCGTTGGCTAGATAATTCCGGTATTGGGAAGGGTTATAGATTTCGGCGATAAAGATGATTTCAGGATTCAATGCTTTCACCTGCGGAATCGCCCAGTGCCAAAATTCAACCGGTACCATCTCCGCCATGTCGCAACGAAAGCCATCGACTTTCTTTCCCGCCCAAAACAAGAGAATGTCTTTCATCTTTTCCCAGGTGTCGGGGACCGGATCGAAATGCAGCTTGTGACCATTCTGAATATCCACTCCGTAATTCAACTTCACCGTTTCAAACCATTCGTTGATGCCTGGCGAAGCCGTGAATTGATCATTACCGGTAACTTTTGCCGGCGTCTCTTCAAACTTTCCGTCCTTGGTGCGAAAAGTATCGGATCCCAACGGCACATAATTCTCCGGCGGTCGAAAGGACTGCCCCGGCAAATAGTAAAAATTATTCTTTGCGCTGAACGAGACCGTCTTATCATCTTCTTCTCCCAGGTCTTTTGTCCCTGCTGGCTTCGCGTCCGATCGATAGGCGCGGGCCACGTGATTGGGTACAAAGTCGATGATCACTTTCATCCCTTGCCGATGCGTTCGTTCCACCAGTTGTTCAAACTCCTTCATCCGGTTTGGCACGTCCACTGCCAAATCGGGATTGATATCATAATAATCTTTGATGGCGTACGGAGAGCCTGCGCGCCCCTTGACTACTTCTGCATCGTCCAGGGGAATTCCATACCGGGTATAATCGGTGAGAAGCGCATGTTCGATCACTCCGGTGAACCAGACGTGCGTGATCCCTAACTCCCTGATGCCTTTCAGGGCGGTATCATTAATGTCATAGAACTTACCAACGCCATTCTCCTCGAGGGTCCCATACAGTTTGTTGACCGCCTTTTGATTTCCAAATAGCCGGGTCATCAATTGGTAAATGATGATCTTGCCTGAGTTCTTTGTCATGGGTGGGGTATCAGGGATTTTTTCCTTGGGGCCGGTGCAGCCCAAAAGAACAATGATTATCAAGATTAGACGGGTAGAACTTCTAGCCATAGAATTAATCACATACAAGATAGAAATTCTTAAATCGATTACACATTTAAAGAACGCAACATTATTTCAGGCATTGCAGACTTTATGCAAACGATTGTAAAGGCTCAAGAAACTTTCCTGGTTGCTCTTGACCTAAACCAGTACAAAATTAATACGGCCATACAAATACAAAGCCCCAGAAATTCCCGTGATTCTTCAATATATAAATACTGCATTTTGGCTACTTCCGAAAACAGGAGGGACCTGTCCGGAGACGCAAGCCATTCGGAGAGGCCGGGAGTTAAAATGAAACAATAAATCAAATAGCAAACAAACTGAATGATCATCAGCCAAGGCACGTAATATTCAAAAGCCGCCATCACGCACACCACTGCCATGGATCCATAAATCAGAATCCAGACGATCGGATCCGGGTCGTTGACCTGCAGCGAGGCGAAAATCAAAAACATAACCGCGAGAATATAATTCAGGATACGCATGGCTTAGAAAATTGCACCCGCAATGGTAGCTGTCATCATGGTGGCCAAGGAGGCGGCGATCATGGCCCGGAAGCCAAGCTTCGAAATGTCGCCCTGGCGCGTGGGGGCCATCCCGCCGATCCCGCCGATCTGGATAGCAATCGAACTGAAATTGGCAAAACCACAAAGTGCGTAAGTGGCAATACGGATTGATTTTTCGCTTAAGATGCCAGCCGTTTTCATATTTGCCAGATCCAGGTAGGCCACAAACTCATTGATCACCATTTTTTGTCCCAATAAACTACCGACTTGCAACGTTTCGCTCCAATCCACCCCCATGGCAAAAGCAAACACTCGAAATACCTGGCCAAGAATATACTGAAGGGAAAATCCCTTGAAAGTACCACCCGTGCTCGACACTACAAAATCGTTTAATCCGGTATGGGCACCGATAAAGTCTACCATCACCCAATTGATGGCATAGATGATCGCAATAAACGCGAGCAGCATGGCGACGATATTAATGGCCAGTCTCATCCCATCGGAGGCGCCCCTGGCCAAGGCATCTACCAGGCTCACGCCAATCTGTTCTCTATTCACCTTCAATTCGCGATCAACCTTCTCGGGTTCGGTTTGCGGAACAAAAAGTTTTGCCAAAATTATAGCGGCCGGAGCATTCATGATAGAAGCTCCTAACAAATAGCTTGCGAATTTGGCCTGCTGCACCGGGTCACCGCCACCTAAAAATGCAACATAGGCACCCAGAACGCTTCCTGAAATGTGCGCCATGCCACCGACCATCATCGTATGGAGTTCCGACTTGGTCATCGTCGGGATAAAAGGACGAACCAGCAAGGGAGCTTCCGTTTGACCTACAAAAATATTGGCTGCCACGGCGAGACTTTCTGAACCCGACAATCGCATCGTGCGGGCCATGATCCAAGCAAACAGGTAAACAATTTTTTGAAGTACACCCAAGTAATACAGGCCGGCGGTGAAGGCAGAAAAGAAAATTACCGTAGGCAGTGCCTGAAAGACAAAGAGAAAACCGAGGGTGTGCTTTACCTCGGGATGGCCCGTGCTATTTTTCGCAAGATCCCCATATAAAAATTCTCCGCCTTTCTGAGCAAAGCCAAGGAGGGTGACAAATTTCTGGCTTATGTAGGAGAACGCGATCTGTGCTATTTCCACCTTGCCGATGATGAGGCCAAAGATTAGCTGGAGCGCAACGCCCATGATAACAAGCCGCCAATCTACCGACCTTCGGTTACCGGAAAAAAGATACGCGAGCCCCACAATGAACAACAATCCGGCCCCGGCCCTGATAAAATCCATCCGACTTTAATAATGGTTAATTCCGCTTGCCTAGTTCATCCCTGATCTTTGCCGCACGTTCATAGTCTTCCTTGTCAATGGCGTCTTTGAGCAAGTCATTGAGCTTTTCAATTGAATAATTTTTGTAGTCCTCCCCTCCTTTCTTGGGGCCTTCTTTTTTCACTTTTGCTTTAGGTTCTTTTTTGGTCTCCGTCTTCTCCTTTTCTTCTTCCTCCTCCTGGTCGGTCAACACGATCCCAGCTTCGGCCAGAATCGATTCATAGGTAAAAATGGGGGAATCAAAACGAAGCCCGATTGCAATTGCATCGGATGGGCGGGCATCGATCTCGGTCTTTTTCAAACCATCGGTACAAACAATTTTGGCAAAGAAAACGCCTTCCTTCAAATCGGAGATGACAATCTCTTCGACGTGAAAGTGAAAGGTGTTGGCAAAAGATTTGAAAAGATCGTGGGTCATGGGCCGGTTGGGGATGATCTTTTCGATTTCGATGGCAATGGCTTGCGCCTCAAACATGCCAATGATGATTGGAAGCCTGCGGTTGCCTTCGGTCTCACCGAGCACAAGGGCAAAGGACCCCGACTGTGATTGGCTCGAGGAAAGTCCGAGTATTTCGAGTTTAATTTTCTTCAATGGGTGGCTTCAGGAAAATTGAAATTAAAAAATATTTAACAATTCCAAGGCGAAAAGTAAATTCTCCTGGCTATTTCGCTGCTTTGATGGCAGCAGTAAGCTTGGGCAGGACGTCAAATGCGTCGCCTACGATGCCATAGTCGGCTGCTTTGAAGAATGGCGCGTCAGCATCTTTATTGATCACTACAATGCACTTGGAAGAATTTACCCCTGCTAAATGCTGAATGGCACCCGAGATTCCAATCGCAATGTAGAGTTGGGGGGCGACTTTCACGCCGGTTTGCCCTACGTGCTCATGGTGCGGTCTCCAACCCATATCTGAAACAGGCTTGCTACAGCCAGTGGCCGCATGAAGGGTCTTGGCCAATTCTTCCAATATGCCCCAGTTTTCGGGACCTTTCATTCCCCGGCCCCCAGAGACAACAATCTCAGCTTCAGGTAATAATACTTCACCAGTGGCCTTTTCAGTTGAGATGATTTTTGCATTGAAATCCGCATCCGAAAGCGGCGCCGTATAATTCACCACTTGGGTAGTGCCCCCCATCTCCTTCAACTCGGCCGCATTCTTTTTGATGACGATGACCTTCTTTGGGTTTTTCAACTCTACGAAAGAAAATGCTTTACCGGTATAGATGCTTCTCTTTACTACAAAGCCCGCACTGGAATTGGGGAGCTCAACAACATTCGTCGCCAGACTCGCTCCCAACCTGGCTGAAACAAGGGCTGCGACGGGTGTGGCCAACGATGAATTTGCCAGTATCAAAATAGCTGCTTTCTCATCCTCCATCGCCTTTGACAACACCGCAGCATAGGCTTTTGCTATGCCTTGATTCAGTCGATTGTCGGCTGCGTGCAAAACTTTGGCCGCTCCGTACTTTCCCAGCGCATCCAATTCGTCGTTGCTAACGCTTCCGACTGCGACGGCAATCACGGGTCCCCCCATTGCATACGCATAGGCCACCGCTTCGAGCGAAGTCTTCTTGATCTTTCCATCGGCACTTTCTACAAAAACTAATGTGGCCATTATTCCTTATCAATTTAGGATGATATCATAAAACTTTTGCCTCCGTCTTTAGCTTCGTCACCAACTCACCGACATTGTCAGGCGCTATCATTTTCACGGCTCCCTTGGGAGGTGGCAACTCAAACCTCAGGATTTTTGTCGGCTGATCAATGGATTGCGGTTCCACGACTTTCAATGGTTTCGTGCGTGCAGACATAATGCCTCGCATGTTGGGGATTTTCCATTCCGCTATTGGCTCCTGGCATCCTGCAATAAGGGGAAGAGTCGCCTCAATGGATTCCTTTCCGCCTTCTATTTCTCTCGCCATGGTTACTTTCGTCCCATCAATTTCCAGCTTCATCACCGGTGAAAAAGATGGAAGGGCTAACAACTCACCCACCAGGCTGTGAACCACGCCCCCATTGAAATCTATTGACTCACGACCCATCAAGATCAAATCATACCCTTTTGCTTGCTGCGCTATTTGATGGGCAACAAAAAAAGAATCCATAGGGTCCGCATTGACGCGAATGGCATCATCGGCCCCGATCGCAAGTCCCTTCCGCAAAGTAGGTTCTGTTTCCGCAAGACCTACATTCAATACAGTAACGCTTGCCCCCATCGATTCTTTTAGCTCAATGGCACGGGCAAGCGCATAGTCATCGTAGGGTCCAATAATATATTGCACACCGTTCGCGTCAAAGCGGGTATTGTTGTCAAGAAAATTGATTTTGGAAGTGGTATCCGGAACGTGCGTGATGCAAACTAAAATCTTCATAGCTTTCCCAACAAAATGATTATCAAATCTTTAAACAATCCCGGTAAATGAGGCCTCAAGATAAAGGATAAAATTCTAAATCCGAGCGCTGAAAACCGAAAAACCTGTTATGAATTTGGAGCGTTTGAAATTGCTGGAACAATATGCACGAGAAGATCCAAATGATCCCTTTCCCGTTTATGCGCTGGCCCTGGAGTTCATGAAATCCGATCCTCAAAAGGCAAAGGACCTATTTGACAAACTTTTGACCGATCACCCGGACTATCTGCCGGCCTATTATCACGCGGGTTACTTATATTTTACCAACGGAGATCTTGCAACGGCGAAACGGATATTGGAAACCGGAGCACAAAAACTAAAAACATCCGGCGATATGAAAACACTAAATGAAATTCGGGGACTGCTTGAGGGTATTGGTGATTAGAACTAGTTATTGGTCATTAGGCCTTGGGCCTTGGTCATCGGGAGATGCAATGAAAAAGCCAATGAGATGCTGGATACGAATACCGACCTACCGAATACCGATCAGGATGGTCAGGATTTAAGGATTTACCACCGACAAAAGTCGGGGCAGGCAGGATTGACCAATGACCGAACACCGATCTACCGAATACCAATTACCACTGCCGGATATGTTAAACTTGAAACACAATCTTCCCCACCTTATTCGGTTTGGTAATATCTCCAAACGACTCAGCGATTTTTGAGAATGGGCGGATGGAATCAATGATGGGCCTGATTTGATTTTTGCTTACGAAGGTGAGCATCTCATTAAACTCATGATCATTGCCCATGGTGGATCCCAGCAGTGCCAACTGGTTCCAAAACATTCGGTAGAGGTCCACTTTGGATGCGATGCCGTTGGTGGCGCCGTAAAAAACAATTCGGCCGTGCGGTTTCAATACTTTGATAAAGTTGTTAAGATTATCGCCACCTGCACTATCGATGACGAGGTCAAAACCGCCCTTGGTTTTCCACAGGTCGCTGTAGTTGGATTCTTTCTTATAGTTATAGGCCCCCCTCGCCCCCATCTTGAGGGCACGGGCAATCTTCTCATCACTTCCCGATGTAATATAGACGTTGGCCCCGGCAGCCTTTGCAAACAGAAAAGCAAATTGTGCTACGCCTCCCCCAAAGCCTGAGATCAACACGTTCTGGCCAGCGCGCAGTCCTCCCCTTCTAAAAAGAGCCCGAAAGGCCGTCAGTCCGCCCAAGGGGAGTGTGGCAGCCTGAAGAAAGTCCAAATGAAAAGGTTTGTGTTGCAGCCTGTCGGCGTTGACCACAATATATTCTGCAAAGGTCCCGTTGACCGGCATCCCCAGAATCGTGTAATTCTTGGACTGTACCTCCGGGTCCGGGCCCCAATCGATGTTGGGATTAATGATGACCTCCTGACCTACCCAGTCACGATTTTCTTCATCAGAAACTTCTTCAACGACTCCTGCGCCATCGGAACCCATGGTAACGCCAAACTTGATCCCGGGATACTTGCCCTCGCGGATCCAATCGTCCCGGCGATTCAGTGCTGCGGCTTTTATTTTGACAAGCACCTTGCCCGGTGATAACGATGGCTTGAGAACTTCCCTGAGTTCGATCTGACCGGGGGCAGTAAGGACAAGGGCTTTCATAAAACTGATTATCCTCAAGGTACAAAGGCGATCAGAAATTAAAAAAGCAAAATCGATTAAAACATTTCAATGAATGCTTTGGGTCGACTCGTCGGAATGATGAACGAAGTCGCCGCGTTTGAGAGGCCCAAATCAAAAAGGAGTTTCTTCATCGGGTCCCGTCGGGGGCGTGCTGTCGCGGGTATTGATACGACTTTCCTTGGTGATCATCCCGGAGAAAGGATTTTCTGAGGCCGGCCGGTCATCAAAGTCGGTAAACTTGGTGTACTTGCCGATAAACTTGAGTTTGGCCGTATCCAAAGAACCGTTCCGGTGTTTTGCTATGATCACTTCTGCCATGCCTTGGGTTGGCATGCCATCCTCATCCTGATCAATCTTATAATACTCAGGGCGATATAGAAACATGACAATATCGGCGTCTTGCTCAATGGAACCGGATTCTCTCAAGTCAGAAAGTTGCGGCCGTTTGTCGCCGCCGCGCGTTTCCACGCCGCGGCTCAATTGAGAAAGCGCGATCACGGGAACGTTTAATTCCTTGGCCACCCCTTTCAGGGCCCTTGAAATAGAAGCAATCTCCTGTTCCCGATTGCCACCCATTTCGCCTTTCATCAATTGCAGATAGTCAATCACAATGAGTTGCACATTGTGTTCCGCCTTTAATCTCCGGCACTTCGCACGCAATTCGAGTATCGAAAGCGCCGGGGTATCATCAATAAAAATGGGAGCGCTGGAAAGCCGGTTGGTCTTATGCACCAATTGTTGCCACTCAAAATCCACCAGATTTCCCCGCTTGATCTTTTCCCCGTCGAGTTCGGCCTCGGCAGAAATAAGGCGGTTGACCAATTGCAACGATGCCATCTCGAGGGAGAATATGGCGACCGGGAAATTATAATCAACGGCGGCGTTGCGAAGCGCAGAGACTACAAATGCGGTCTTACCCATACCCGGCCGGGCGGCGATAATAATTAATTCAGATTTCTGCCAACCGGAAGTAATTCGGTCGAGTTTGGAAAATCCGCTGGGCACGCCGGTGAGCCCGTCCTTGTGATGTCTCTTTTCCTGGATTTCGCGGGCCGCCTGGAACATGAGTGATTTCATCGTGTCGTAATTCTTCCGGAGGTTGGCATCCGATATCTTAAAAATGGTTTGCTCGGTTTTGTCCAGCAGTTCAAACACATCGGTGGTGTCCTCGTAGGCGTCGTTATGGATTTGAGAGGCAATCTGGATCAACTCCCTCTTAATAGCCATTTCTATCAGATAGCGCGCGTGATATTCAATGTTGGAGGCAGAACTGACCTTTGACGTCAGGTCGGCTATTTTATAGGCGCCTTCAACGATCTCGAGTTTTCCGTTTTTACGCAGCTGGGCAACCACGGTCCGCATGTCGACAGGTTCCGAGGCTTTGAACAAATCAAGAATTGCCTCGTATATGATTTTGTGCTGCTCAGAATAGAAATGATCGGGCCGCAGAAATTCAACAACCGCGGTGAGCGCATTTTTCTCAAGCATGAGAGCGCCCAGTACTGCCTCCTCCAGATCAAGCGCCTGAGGCGGCAATTTGCCGAGGCTGTCTGCGATGTCTCGCACAAGCCTGCTTGCTTTGCCGGTGCCGGTGGCACTTACCCTCAGGGACGTTGATCGTTGCTCCATACGAAGTGGTTGTTGTATGTGTTCAGTTTTTTTACGGGTGACAAACCTATCGGTTTAATAATCTTTGACGTAAACAACTTTTGAACAATCTACACACAATAACCGTGCGCCTTGTGAATAAATTCCGCACTCAATTCGACGCCACTTTGGTCGATTGCCATAATCATCTGAAAATGTGAATGGTAAACTGTTATACATGAACCCTTTCAAAGACCAATCATTTTGCCTTATTTTAAGCCAGCATTGACGATTCATGGAGCAAGAAAAGAAAACGACAGATCCGGAGTTCATTTATGGTCAGAGCCTGGATAAGCAAAGGATCGTTATTACCGGCAGCCAGGCCAAAATGATCACCGCCTTGATTCTTCATGTGCTCAAAAACAATCATCGTGAATTTGATTATGCGACGCAAGTGCCGCTCAATGGGGCATCCTCCGCATCAAAGCTCACGGACGCTCCCGTCATTATCATCCAGGGAAACGAAAGACCAACCCTGTCCATACTCAAGTATCAGCATCATATTGCGGTGATCAGTGATATAGCGCCCGCCGATGAAGATGTTATCAATCAATTTGCCGACGCGACCCCCAAAGCAGGGACCATTATTATCAGTGAAACGGAGTCAACACAACGCATCGGCAAAAAAGAAAGACCGGATACAACCACCATTTCGTATAAGACATACGCGCATGCATTCGAAAATGGCAAGGTTCTGCTCATCTCCAGTACGAATCTGCGCTTCCCGATCAAACTTTCCGGTGAGCCTGATCTTCGCAGTATCAGCGCAGCCAAAGAAGTAGTGAAAAAACTGGGAATAACTTCGGAGCAGTTTTACCAAGCAGTTTCGGGCTTTGAGGGCTAATCCAGAAATCCGTTTCATGAAGTTAAACCTGAAAGTACCGCTTTGTTTTTTTGACCTCGAAACCACCGGCGTCAACATTTCTCAAGACCGGATCCTGGAGATTGCCGTTATCAAGGTAATGCCCAATGGGGAAGTTCTGAGAAAAGCCGATGTACTGAATCCGACGATCCCTATTTCAAAAGAATCCACCGCGATCCATGGTATTTCCAATGAAGACGTCAAAGACAAACCTACCTTCAAAGATGTTGCGAAAGAGTATGCAAGGTTTCTCGAAGGCGCCGATCTTTCGGGATTTAATATCCTGAAATTTGACGTACCTGTGCTGGTCGAAGAATTCCTTCGGGCGGGGATTGATTTTGACTATAGTCGCAAAAAGATTATCGATGCGCAGAAGATTTACCACATGATGGAAAAAAGAAATCTTGCCACCGCCTACCAGTACTATTGCAATAAGGAACTGGAGGATTCACATACGGCCGAAGCTGATACGCAAGCTACCATGGAGGTCCTATTTGCACAAATTGAAAAATATGAAAACATGCCCGTTACGGACAGCATGGGAAATTCCATCGGCGTGATCAGGAATGATATGGAGGAATTAAACAGGTTGACCTCTTCCGCCATTATCGACCTGGCCGGGCGGATGGTCCGCAACGAGAAAGGGGAAGCCATTTTTAATTTCGGCAAACACCGCAGCAAATCGGTTCTGAATGTCCTGAAGGATGAACCTTCCTACTATGATTGGATGATGAACGGGGATTTTCCGCTCGACACCAAACGCAAGCTTACAGAAATTAAGCTGAGTACGCTGAAAATGGCATAGCAGGTTAATCCGGATTAAGTCGCCGTTGGGGAACTCTTTGTGCCTTCAATATAGTTAAGGGTGAGGGTTAAGCATGTCAGTTTTGCTTTTGAGAAATTGCCTTACCCATTTGAAACCTCGCTTAAATTGATTTGAATCTAATGGATTTTTTAGCCGTAAAAAATGAATTAGAGGCCCTTTCACCCGAATTGGCTCTGCGATGGATCAGCGATCACGTAGGCGCCAAGGCTAAGTTCTCCAGCGCACTTGGTATTGAGGACCAGGTGATAACCTACTGGATTGCACAAGGACTGGACATTGAGATTTTCACGCTGGATACCGGGCGACTGTTCCAGGATACCTATGATCTTCTGGACCTTACACAGAAAAAGTATAATGTACCCATCAAAGTTTATTTTCCCGATCACAAACAAGTAGAGTCCCTGGTGAGCACCAAGGGGCCGAATAGCTTTTATGATTCAGTAGAAAACAGGAAAGAATGCTGCTTCATCCGCAAAGTAGAACCACTGAATCGCGCACTTCGCAATGCCAGTTTTTGGATCACCGGACTTCGCGGAAGTCAATCCGCTAACCGGCAAAACATGCACTTGGTTGAATGGGACGAGCAGTATCAATTGGTTAAATACAACCCTTTACTAAACTGGTCATTGCAAGAGGTGGAGCAATTCATTACCCTGAAAGGCATTCCTGTAAACAGTCTTCATAAAAAAGGCTTTCCCAGCATTGGTTGCGCACCCTGCACACGGGCCGTGCTTCCAGGGGAAGACATCAGGGCCGGCCGGTGGTGGTGGGAAAGTTCCAGCAAGGAGTGCGGCTTGCACGAAACGAAAATCGGTGATCGGTAGGTCGGCAGGTCGGTAATCGGTAAGTCGGTAGGTCGGTAATCGGTAAGTCGGTAGTCGGTAGTCGGTCAATCCTATAAATCCTTTAATCCTGATCATCCTGATCATCCTGATTACTTTTGATAATATTTCATTGCTTCCGGAATCCAGCCTTTTAGATCCTGGATACGCTTTTGGTCCGATGGGTGCGTGGATAGCCATTCCGGCGGCGCTGCATTTTTGCTTACCGCCAACATGCGTTCCCAAAATCGTGGCGCTTCGTTGGGATCGTAACCCGCCTTGGCCAAAAAAATCAAACCAATATGATCCGCTTCGGATTCCTGTTCTCTTGAAAACTTCAGCATTCCTATGCTGGCTCCGGCACCTATCGCTTGCATAAATATTTGCTGCGTCATGGTGGGGTTTTGCCCTAAGGCAGCGCTCAAGGAGCTGAGCAGTCCGTTCTCAACCAACCCCTGACTCATCCGCTCGCGACCGTGGTTGGCGATGGCGTGCGCAATTTCATGACCCATTACAACCGCGACCCCGCTCTCGTCCTTGCAGATGGGCATGATGCCCGTATAAAATGCAACCTTACCGCCAGGCATGCACCAGGCATTGGCGGTCTTGTCATCCTGTAAAAGACTAAATTCCCAATTGAAACCTTCCAGCTGGGAGGCAAGACCTGCATCGGACATGTATTGCCCTACGGCCCGTTGAATCCGGGCGCCAACGCGTTGAATGAGAGCTGTCTGCTCCTGATTGTCGGACAACTTGGTTTCTTTCAACACCTGCTGGTATTGCGTCGCCGACATTTGGATGATTTCAGTATTACCGACGAGATTCAATTGTTGCCGGCCGCTGATGGGGACCGTTGCGCAAGCATACAAGAAGAGTAAAATAATTTGGAGGAGAATTATCCTATTGGTGAGAATCATTTTCTTGAACATGGTATAGGAGATTTGGGGATTCGCAAAGCTGTCGCTTTCATTGTTCTTTGCTATTATTATGCCAGGATACAAAGGGTTGGAATAACATCCAAACAGAGCGACCAGGGCTCATGTGTTGAGAAAGTCCATACGCAGCTTCGCTCTGAGCCTCAAAATTGAAACGGAGAATCATAAGAATCAAGACCGGCAATCGATTTTCCCGGTCAAATGTTCTTAAATTTGCCAAAACAAAGGTTCCATGAGAATTTTCGCTATCGGCCGCAACTATGCCGAACATATTCAAGAACTCAACAATGAAAGACCGGATGACCCTGTAGTCTTCACCAAGCCGGACACGGCGCTCTTGCGGAATAATGATCCCTTCTATTATCCTGATTTTTCAAAAGACATTCATCATGAAGTGGAATTAGTGCTCAGGATCTCGAAAGACGGTAAAAAAATTGAGGAGAAATTTGCATCTAAATATTTCGATTCGATCGGAATTGGGATTGATTTCACCGCTCGCGACCTGCAGCAAAAAGCCAAGGAAAAGGGTCTTCCATGGGACATCGCCAAAGGTTTCAATGGCTCCGCTCCCATCAGTGAAAAATTCATTCCCGTTGGCGAATTCAAGAACCTGAAAGACATCAATTTCAAACTACAAATAGACGGTCAAGTAAAGCAAC